>JAWLFD010000150.1:0-5957 GCA_041685745.1 Wenzhouxiangella sp. | reverse complement strand
CGGTCTTTCGGATCCAGCGCATCGCGCAGGCCGTCGCCGAGGAAGTTCAGGCAGAACAGCGTCGCGGCCAGGAAAACGGCCGGGAAGAACAGCCCCCAGGGCGCGAACTCCATGTCCTGGGCGCCGTCGTTGACCAGCGCGCCCCAGGAGGTGTTCGGCTCCTGCACGCCCAGCCCCAGAAAGCTCAGGAAACTCTCGACCAGGATCACCTTGGGCACGGTCAGGGTCACGTACACCGCCACGATGCCGAGCAGGTTGGGCACGATGTGGCGCCAGATGATCACCCAGGAGCGCACCCCCAGCGCCTCGGCGGCCTCGACGAACTCCTTCTGCCGCAGGCTCAGGGTCTGGCCGCGGACGATGCGCGCCATGTCCAGCCAGATGTAGCTGCCGATGGCGATGAAGATCAGCAGGATGTTGCGCCCGAACACCACCATCAGCAAGATCACCAGGAACATGAACGGCAGGGCGTAGAGGATGTCGACGATGCGCATCATCACGTTGTCGACCCGCCCGCCGACGAAGCCGGCGATCGCCCCCCAGGCCACGCCGATCAGCAGCGCCACGCCGGTGGCGACCAGCCCGACCATCAGGCTCATGCGCCCGCCGTACAGGGTGCGCACGTACAGATCGCGCCCGATCGAATCGGTCCCGAAAAAGTGCCCGGTCTCCAGGCTCGGAGGCGCCGAGATCTGGTCCCAGTGGGGCGTGGAGTAGCTGTACTGGCTCAGTAGCGGACCGAACAGCACCATGAGCACGATCAGGCCGAGGACGATGGCCGCGCCCAGCGCGGCCCGGTTGCGCTTGAGCCTGAGCCAGGCCAGGTGCCACAGGCTGCGGCCGCTGGCGGCCGCGGCGTGATCGAAGCTCGACAAAGCCGGTGCCGGTGTGCTCATTCGTAGCGAATCCTCGGGTCGATCAGGGCGTAGATGATGTCGACGATCAGGTTGAACACCACGATCAGCAGGCCGATGACGATGACGACCCCCATCACCAGGGTGTAGTCGCGGTTCAGCGCCCCTTGCACGAAATACCGGCCCATGCCCGGCAGGCCGAAGATCTGCTCGATCACCACCGAGCCGGTGATGATGGCCGCCGCCGCCGGGCCCAGGTAGGACACCACCGGCAGCAGCGCGACTTTCAGCGAGTGCTTGCCCAGGATCTTCCACTCCGGCAGGCCCTTGGCCCGGGCGGTGCGAACGAAATCCGACCGGAGGGTCTCGACCATGGACCCGCGCGTCAGGCGGGCGACGTAGGCCATGTAGGGCAGCGCCAGGGCGATCACCGGCAGGACCATGTTACGGAGCTCGCCACCGGCCCAGCCGCCGGCCGGCAGCCAGCCGAAGTAGACGGCGAATACCAGGATCAGGATGGGCGCGAGCACGAAGTTGGGAATCGCAATGCCGGTCATGGCCGAGCCCATCAGGGCATAGTCCAGGCGCGAGTTCTGGCGCCAGGCCGCGATGGTGCCGATTGCAACGCCGAACACCAGGGCCAGCACCAGGGCGCTGGCGCCCAGCCGGATCGAAACCGGAAACCCTTCGGCGATCAGCTCGTTGACGGTGAAGTCCGAGTACTGGAAGCTCGGCCCCAGGTCACCGCGAAGCACCGATCCCAGGTAGCGCACGTACTGCACGATCAGGGGCTGGTCGAGGTTGTACTTGGCGTCCAGGTTGGCCTGGACTTCGGCCGGCAGGGTCTTTTCGGCATCGAACGGCCCGCCCGGTGCAATGCGGATCAGGAAAAACGCGATCGTGACCAGGATGAACAGCGTCGGAATCGCCCCGAGCAGACGCCTGAGAATGTAGCGCGGCAGCATCAGCCGTCTCCTTCCCCGACCGGGTCCTGGCGCAGGATGAACATGTAGCGGGTCGGGTGCTGGTCGACCAGGTTGGATTCCCATCCGCGCACGTAGGGCTTGACCAGGCGCCGCGTGACGTAGGTATAGACCGGCGCGATGGGCTGGGTTTCCAGCAGCAGTCGTTCGGCTTTCTGGAACAAGGCAAACCGCTCGCCGGGGTCCGGTGTCCGCGCCGCCCGGGCCAGCAGGTTGTCATATTCATCACTGAAGAAACCGACGTCGTTTTGCTGGTTGTCGCTGTGGAACAGCTCGAGAAAGTACATCGGTTCGAGGTAGCTGCCGATCCAGCCGGCGCGAAACACCTCGGTGATGGCGCGCGCCCGGCGGGTGGCCAGAAAGACCCGGAACTCCTCGTTGATCAGCGAGGCGCGCACGCCCAGCACCTGCTCCCACATCGCGGCAATGGCCAGCGAGACGCGCTTGTGGTCTTCGTGGGTGTTGTAGCGGATCTCCAGGCTCAGCGGATTGTCCGGGCCGAAACCGGCCTCGGTCAGCAGATGGCGGGCATGGTCCTCGCGCTGCTGCTGCGTCCAGCCGGCCCATTCAGGCTGCGGTGGGTCGTAGCCGTCCAGGCCGGGCGGGGTGAAGCTGAAGCTGGGTTGTTCGCCGAAGCGCCTGAGCTTGGTGGTGATGATGCCGCGGTCGATGGCCAGCGACAGCGCGGTGGTCACGCGCGGGTCGTTGAACGGCTCGCGCTGGGTATTGAAGCCGAAGTAGTAGGTCCCGAACCAGTCGCTGATGACCAGTTCGTCGGCCAGGTTGGCCTCGATCCAGTTGAACTGGGTGTTCGGTACCTCGTAGGTCCAGTCGATCTCGCCGGCGCGGTAGCGCAGCAGCTCGGCGGCCAGGTCTTCGGTGGGGTAGTAGTAGACCTCGTCGATGATGACCCGGTCGTTTTCCCGGAAGTAGGGGTTGCGCACCAGCCGGATGTGCGACTGCATCGCCAGTTCTTCGAGGCGATACGGGCCGTTGCTGACCATGGTGCCGGGGCGTGCCCAGCGGTCGCCGTGGGCCTCGACGGTGGCGCGATGGACCGGGTAGGCAATGCTGTGCGAGAGGACTTCGACCAGCAGCGGGTTGGGCGCTTCCAGGGTCAGCTCGAGCGTGTAGTCGTCGATCACCCGGACGCCCAGCGCTTCGGGAGGCATCTGACCGGAAATGATCGGCTCGGCGTTGCCGATGGGCTTGAGCAGAATCGAGGTGCGCGAGCCGGTGGTCGGGTCGACCGCCCGGCGCAGGCTGAACAGCCAGTCGCTGGCGGTCAGGCCTTCGCCGTTGGACCAGCGCGCGTCCTCGCGCAGGAAGAAGGTCCAGGTCAGGCCGTCGTCGCTGACCTCCCAGCGCTCGGCCGCCCCGGGGATGATCCGGCCGTCGGGCGAGCGCACCACCAGCGATTCGAACAGGTCGCGCTGAACGTGGGTGCTGGGCACTCCCTCGGTGATGTGCGGGTCGAGCCCCTGCGGCTGGGTGCCGTTGCCGCGATGCAGGATCTGGACCGGCGCCAGGATCGACGGGTCGGGCAGACCGTCTGCAGTGTAGACGACCTCGGGCAGGTTCCAGCGTGGTGACGTTGGACCGGCGTCTTCATCGCCCGGCCCGGAGCAACCCGTCAGGGCGGCGACCAGCAGGGCCAGGCAGCCGGCCAGCAAACGGGTATCCATGGGCTGAGAATAGCAGAAGCGGAGACGCGGTCAGAGCCGGCTGCGCTTGCCGTGGCCCAGCCTGCCACCGTCCCCGATTGCGGTGGATGCTGGACTGCCAACCGTGACTTGAAGGGATGGGCTGTCCGGATACAGCAGCAAGGAAGCGTCGCCGGCCAGCCATTCCTTGTCGATTTCACGTCCGTCCAGCAGCGTTCCATTGGCGCTGCCAAGATCGCTGGCGCGCCAGCGGCCACCGATGAATTCAAATTTCACATGGCGCCGTGAAATGAGCGGCTCGATGATCTGAAAAGCGCAGCATTCATCGCGGCCGACGGTAACGTCACGGTAAAACGTCTCGACCTGATCACCGTATCGCAGCGTGAGCGGGACGCGATTGTCACGCTTTGCGACTTCGGTCTCGCTGGATACCTGCTCATCCACATGGCGTGGACCATGGTCGCGGTGAATTCCCTGGGTGTTGATCTCGTACAACCAGGAGATGATCGCCACAAGCGGCGTCATCGCGAAAATCCCGATCACGGCATAACGGGCTGCAATCTCCGGCAGGCCCAGCGCGCCGAAAATGTCGGCGGCGCCGGCGGATAGACCCCAGGCGGCCAGCAGGTAGAAGACCGTGGTCTGGACCACTTTTCGGCGCTGCAGTTCGGCAAGAAAACCGCTCAGCCGGTGCCATACAGACTTCTTTGCCGGATCAGCCAACCTCTAACTTCCCATTGTCGGATTGCACAATCCAGGACTGCAAGGTTGCTTGGCGCAGCCACGGCTGGTCATTGAAGCCCCATCATAATCAAATTGCACAACATCCTGCGACCAAACTGTTAGGGTTATTTTTCAAGCCATTGCAAGGAGAGCCATGCGATTCATCGCGACATCCTTACTGCTGCTGACCCTGGGCCCGGCGCTGCCGGCCGCTTCATTCGCGCTTGACGAAACCTCATCGGATGATTCTCGGCCCTCAGGCTACATGGACCCCGACGATCGTTCCCCGCTGGCCGCGCTCAATCCGGCCGAATCAAGCCTGGAAGTGTGGATCGGCCCGATCATTCTGGGCGTATTCGCCTTTTTCCTGATCCTGTTCATTCGCCGCTACAGCAAGCCCCGCCACCAGGATCAGGCCCAGAAGGACATCGACAAGCGGCGCGAGTGAAGCGATTTTTTCAGGTCAGTTTTCGCCGTGCGCAGATGATGCCGTTGAGGTCGGCGTAGACCCAGTCGCCGGGCTTGAACAGCACGCGACCGAAAGACACCGCCAGCCCCGCCTGGCCCTCGCCGCGGCGCACGCTCTTGATCGGCACCGCGCCGAGCGCCATGACCCCGAAGTCGATCCCGGGCAGCACGTCCACGTCGCGGCAGGCGCCGTGGATGATGACGCCGGACCAGCCGTTGTCGGCCGCCGATGCCGCGATCTGGTCGCCGATCAGGGCATGGCGCAGCGAGCCGCCGCCGTCGACCACCAATACTCGGCCGTCGCCCTTCTCGGACAGGCATTCCTTGACCCGCGAGTTGTCCTCGAAACACTTGACCGTTTCGATCGGGCCGTAGAAGGCGGTCTTGCCGCCGTAGCTGCGCCAGTGCAGGCCGGTCACGACTTCGACCAGGTCGGGATGGGCATCGCACAGGTCGGGGGTGGAGAAGTTCATCGCACAACTCGCCGGGCAGGGGCCAGACTGCATTATGCCCCCGGTGAAGTTCTGCGAAAATCAGGTCCCGACCGCCGCTGAGCCCCGACGATGTCCGAACCCTTCACGCTGCTGCAGCTGTCCGACTGTCATCTGTCGGCCGATCCGGCCGCCGAGTATCGCGGCCAGAACGCCGATGCCAATTTGCTCAGCCTGCTGCCGGCCTGCCGCCTGCTGGCCCCCGACGCGGTGGTCCTGAGCGGGGATGTGGCCGAGGACGGCTCTACCGAGGCCTACCGCCGGGCGGCGCAAATGATCGATGGGCTGGCACCGCGCACGGCCTGGATTCCCGGCAACCACGATGAGCGCAGCGGCATGGCCGAGGTTTTCGATGGCGCCGGCTACCAGGCCGGGCCGATCCTGGACTGGGGCGGCTGGCGGATCGTGCTGCTTGATTCGGCCGTCCCGAATCGGCCCGAGGGGCGCCTGGACGAGACGCGGCTGGCGCCGCTGGAGGACCTGTCCTCCGACCGCCCGACGCTGGTGTTCGTCCATCACCAGCCGATCGCGGTGGACTCGCCCTGGATCGACAAGTACCCCCTGCGCGAACCGGAACGTCTGTGGGCACGACTGGATTCGCGGGCGGTCAGGATCGTCGCCTTCGGCCACGTTCACCAGGCCTTCAGCGGCGAGCACCAGGGCATCTATTGCCTGTCCGCGCCCTCGAGTGTGGCCAACAGTCAGCCCGGCATGGCCCGCTTCACACTCGACCCGACCGGACCCAAGGCGCGCTGGTTCCGGCTGTGGCCGGAC
>JAWLFD010000149.1:0-5985 GCA_041685745.1 Wenzhouxiangella sp. | reverse complement strand
CGCCAGCCGTCCTCGATCCGGATGCGGCCATAGCGGCCGGACATCACCACGTCGCGCACCGACAGCGGGAAGTCCCAGTCCACCTGCTCTTGCTGTGGCATGTAGGCGATCCGGCCGCGGCGCCGCTGACGCTCGCCCTCTTCCCCGAAAATACGGACAACGCCGCCGGTCGGTTTCAGGCTGCCGACCAGGGCGCGCAGCAGGGTGGACTTTCCGGCACCGTTGGGCCCGACCACGCTGATCAGCCGCCCGGCCGGAAGCGACAGGTCGACCTTGTCCAGGGCCAGCGCCGAGCCGTAGGCCACCGACAGATTCTCGACCTGGACCGCCGCTGCCGCCGGCTCGCGGGATTCATTTTTCATCGCGCAGCGCTTCGGTGAGAACGCGGACGTTCTCGCGCATCATGCCGGGATAGGTGCCGGCAGGACCGTCGGCGCGGCCGAGCGAGTCAACGTACAGCGGTCCGTAGTAGGGAACGCCGGTGTCGGCCGAAACGCTTTCGACGGTGCGGCTGGAGACCGTGCTTTCCCAGAACAGCGCCGGCGGCCGGTGCCGGTCGATGAGATCGAGGATACGCATCAGCTGGCGCGGAGCGCCCTCGCTTTCGGCGTTGTTGCCCCAGATGCCGTCGTGGATGAAATCGAAGGCCTGGGCAAAATAGACGAAGGCCGCCTCGCTGCTGATCAGCACCCGACGGTCTGGCGGGATCGTGCCCAGCGCAGCAGCCATTTCCCGGTGCAACTCGTCGAGTTCGTCGCGGTAGGCGATGGCGTTGGAGCGAAAGGCAGCGGCCTGGTCCGGCGCGATCCGGGCCAGTTCTCGCGCCATTGCGAGCGCGTATTCGCCGGCCCGGCGCGGATCCATCCAGGCGTGGGGATCGGCCCGGCCGCGGTAGTCGCCGGACACGATCGGCAGGGTCTCGATCCCGCTTGCATCCGCGACGCTGACCACCGGCACATCCTCGCCGATGACTGCGCGCACCTGGCTCATCCATTGTTCCAGGGCCAGGCCGTTGAACAACACCAGGTCGGCCCGCTCCAGCGCCCGGAAATCGGCGGGGCGGAGCTCGTATTCGTGGACCTCGGCACCGCGGGGCGTCAGACTGACGATTTCGGCGTGCTCACCGGCCACCCGCGCGGCGAAGTCCTCCAGAACGCTGAACGTCACCACCACCGTGGGCCGGTCCTGAGTCCAGGCCAGGGGGCAGAGCAATAAGGTCAGCAGCACGATCGAAGATCCTGTCTTCATGATCTTTTCAGCGTTCCGCCTTGCGGCATCCTTCGCGGCATTGGTGAAGCGTAAACCATGGAATTCCACACGTGCAAACTTTTTCAGTAGGAGCTAAGTTTATTGTGTCAGGCTAACTGTCAACGCAGCCGATGGTCGATCGCCGGATTGTGGCCCGCGATGGCGTCGGCTAAGATGTAGCCCATGAGCCGATCCGAGCGCCGCCGCGTCGACAGCGTCAACAATGAGGCGGCAGACGCCCTCCCGCCACCGGAGCAGCACGCGCGCCAGTACGCCGCGGTGCGCAGCGCCCATGAAACCGAGTTGATCGAAGATTACGTCGAGCTGATCGGTGATTTGCTCGAGCACAGCGGGGAGGCGCGCGCGACCGACGTCGCGGCAAGAATGGGGGTCAGCCAGGCCACCGTGGCGCGGATGGTCCGCCGCCTCAACGAACTCGGCTACGTCAGCAACGAACCCTATCGATCGCTCTTTCTGACCGAGGAGGGTCGCCGGATGGCCGCCTGGTCACGCAAGCGCCACGCCATCGTCCTGCGGTTCCTGCGCGCCCTGGGGGTCGACGATGCAACCGCGCGCATCGACGCCGAGGGCGTGGAACACCACGTCAGCGAAAAGACCCTGCAGTTGATGCAGCGGTTCGTGACCCGGCACGAGCGCGACCCCAACCGCTGAAAACGCCCGCCCCGCGGTCGGGGCGGGCACGCGTTCGCTCCCCGTGATTACCGGCGCACGATGATGTACGGATCTCTGGCCGGGCGCCCCGGGTTGGTGGCGTCGATGATGATGTACTTGCAGCCCGGCTCGGTCGTGCATTCGTCGTCATCGGACACGCGCAGACGGGTCTGGCCGGTGTCGTCGACCTGAAACTGGAAGACTCGGTTACCGCGCTCGTTGATGAACGGGGTCTTGCCGGTAAAGATCACGCGGGCTGCCACGTTGGTGGTAAACATCACGGTCTGTCCGGCGTCAACTTCCAACGTTTCAGGCCTGGAGCCGGGTTCCTTTCCCGAATTCGCAGGGACATCGATGCGAACCCCGCACTGGGGCGGGCACTGTTCCCGATCTTCGGGCTGAGCGGCAACCGGCCCGACGGCGAGGCAGGCC
Organism: Wenzhouxiangella sp.; assembly: GCA_041685745.1. Taxonomy (GTDB): domain Bacteria; phylum Pseudomonadota; class Gammaproteobacteria; order Xanthomonadales; family Wenzhouxiangellaceae; genus Wenzhouxiangella. Next base: position 3,633 of record JAWLFD010000149.1, on the reverse strand, counting down.
AACAGGCCGAGCGCGGCCAGAGCCGCATACTTGATTTGCTTGTTCAACTGCTTTCTCCTTGGGTGACGGGGGTGGGGTTCTGATGCCGCGCGGCCAGAGCGGCGAACTCGACGTCGTTCCACGCTGACCGCAGCCGCGGATCGGCTTCAATCAGGTAAAACGGCAGGCCCTTGCCGATGGCCAGATCGAAGGCCTCGATGGCAAGCGTTTTCTGTCCGAGCAGGTAATGGGCAAAGCCGGTGGTCAGCAGGGCGGTTTCGTCCAGCTCGCGATACTCTCCCAGACCCTCCAGCGCGGCCTGGGCGGCGATGTCCTGGTCGAGTGCGGCCAGGTGCAGGGCCATGGCCGCACGGGCTTCGTGGTCACGGGCGTTGATCGCCAGGCGTTCGGTGGCGTTGCGGATCACGGCCCAGTGATGCGGCGCGGCATCCGCTTCACGCCCGGACTGGGCCCGAATCGACCAGGCCAGGAAACCGGTGTGGCGCGGGTCATCCGGGGCGAGCTCGACCGCGCGCCGGAACATGGCCTCGGCGCGGGCAAGCTCGTTGGCAAAGAAGTAGTTGGTGCCCGCGTTGGAATACGCCACGGCATTGGGTTCTTGCTGAATGGATTGCTCGAACGCGTCGCCGGCCTTCAGGAACTGGCCCTGGGCAAAGTAGATCGCGCCGAGAAGATTGAACGGCGCCGGATTGCTCGGGCTCAGTCGGATCGCCTGCTGGACGGCATCGAAGGCTGCATCGAAGCGGCCGGCAAAATAGTGGATGGTTGCCAGCTGCGAGTGGTAAAGCCAGTAGGCCGGGTCCATCTCGATGGCCCGGCGGGTCTCGCGCGCAGCCGCCTCGAGGTCGTCGCGGCGCAGCAGCGCCTTGGCCAGCCCGGCGTGCGCTTCGGCGTTGTTGGCTTCGCGCGCCAGGGCATTGCGGAACGCCTGCTCGGCTTCATCCGGTTTGCCGGTGCCCAGCAGCAGCGAGCCGATGGCGATCTGGGTCTCGGCCAGGTTGGGAAAGCGCCGTTCCGTATCCTGGCAGCGGGTCATCGCAGTTTCGGCCAGCTGCGGGTCGCGCAGCAGCTCGTACTGTTCCCAGCGCGCCCGACACAGGCCGGCAGCGGCCAGGGCGAAGTCGGGATCGGCCTCCAGGGCATTCTGGAAGTACACCACCGCCTGGTCGAGGTTGCGTCGCGAGCTGGACCGGCGCAGCTGATCACGCCCGCGCAGGTATTGATCGTAGGCTTGCGCGTTGCCGGTGGCGATCTCCTCGATGCCCGGCAGCCTGAGCTGAATCTGCATGACCCCGGCGATGGCGCGCGAGATCTGGTCCTGCAGTTCGAACACATCGGTGAGCGCGCCTTCGAAAGTCTCGCTCCAGACCTGGGTACCCGAGTTGCCGTCGATCAGGCGCGTGCTGATGCGAAGACGAGACCCGGAGCGACGCACGCTGCCTTCCAGGAGCGACTCCACCCCGAGCCGCCGGGCGGTGTCGCGGGCATCCAGGCCGGCGTCGCGGAGCGCGAAACTGGAGGTGCGCGCCGCCAGCTGGATGCCGGCTACCTGGGCCAGGCGGTCCATGATCGCCTCGGCAATGCCGTCGGCGAAATACTGGTTGCTCTGATCCGCGCTGAGATCGCTGAACGGCAACACCGCGATACTCGAGCCCACAACCGGGCGGTAGCCGTCGCGCTGGACCAGGACAAACGCCAGGATCAATACCAGCGCGGCGATGATGACGTAATCCACCCAGCGGCCACCCAGCAGCCGCACCGGCACCACGTCGGCCTCGAGATCGGCGAGGTCGTCGGTCCGGCGAACGCCTTCGGTGGTCAGGTCATAGACCCAGGCCAGGGCAAAGACCACCGGTGCCCCGACGATGCCGATGCCGATCAACACCAGCATCACCCAGTCCGGGGCACCCAGCGGCGCCAGGATCACGTCACCGACCTGGAGCACCACCCAGAAGCTGACCACGTAACCGCCCATCACGCGAAAGACGTGACGGCGCTTGAGCTCGCGCAGGACGTGGTTGAATCCCGAGCTGATTTCGGTCATGTCTGGCCGCTCCAGCAAGCCGAGAATACCGCTGCCGTCCCCACCCCGTCAGCATTGGTCCATGGCCGCCCGGCGGGAAGCCGGACGACCCTCAAGCCGGTGAGTATACCGGCGGCCCCGGGAATGTGAAACCCGACACTTTTTCCCGCCGGTTTTACTGCCCGAGTTGGGTCGGCAATGGCGGCGGCTCGCGGGCGATGTCGTCGCTGTAATCCTCGAGCATGTCGAGGATTTCGGCAATCGCGGCTTCGAGCTGGCTGTCGCGACCCTCGTTGGTGGCCACCGGGTCCAGCGCAACGTCGATATCCGGGGCCACGCCCTCGTTTTCGATCGTCCAGTTGTTGTCGGTATCGACAAAGCGGAAATGCGGCACGGTCATGACGCCGCCGTCGATCAGCGGGGGGTTTTTGAAGATGCCGATCAGGCCGCCCCAGGTGCGCGTGCCCAGCAGCGGTCCGATCCCCAGTTCGCGGAAAGCATAGGGCAGGTAGTCGCCGCCGGAGCCGGCGTCCTGGTCGATCATCATGAGCTTGGGCCCGTGCAGGGCGCCCATGGGCGTGGTGGCCATGATGCCGTCGCGGTAGACCCAGTTGGACAGGTGCGGGCGTGACAGCACCTCGACGATGTAGTTGGCCGCCTGACCGCCACCGTTGGCGCGCTCGTCGATGATGACCGCCTCGCGATCGAGCTGGGCGTAGAACATGCGGTTGAAGAAGGTGTAGCCGGGGCCGGCGGTATTGGGCAGGTAGACGTAGCCGACCCGGCCGTCGGTGGCATCGTGCACCGCCTGGCGGTTGTCCTCGATCCAGGCCCACAGGCGCAGCGCGCCCTCGTTGCCGATTGGCTCGACCAGCACGTCGCGCGCATCGCGCCCGTCGGCTTGCGGGCCGATGGTCAGGGTGATCTGTTCGTCGACGGTGTTGTGCAGGTGCTTGAACAGGTTGTCCTGGCCGGTCAGCTCGCGGCCGTTGACGGCCAGCACGTACTCGCCGGCCTCGGCTTCCGAGCCGGGGCGAGCCAGCGGTCCGTGGGCGAACGGCGTCCAGGCCTCTCCGGAATACACCCGGCTGATTTGCCAGCGGTCGTTGTCGACGACGAAGTTGGCGCCGAGCAGGCCGACACCGGGGCCGGACTCGCGATGGATATCGCCGCCGCCGACCCGGTTGTGGCCGGCGTGCAGCTCGGCGATCATCTCGACCATCAGGTCATTGAGATCTTCGCGCCGGCCGACGTGAGCCAGCAGCGGCCGGTATTGCTGGTAGACGGCGTCCCAGTCCAGCCCGTGCAGGTTGGCCGCGTAGAAGAATTCGCGCTGGAAGCGCCAGCCCTCGTCGAAGATCTGGGCCCACTCGCGGGCCGGGTCGATGTACATGCGCAAATCGGACAGGTCGAGGTTTTCCGGCTTGAGGGTTTCGCCGACCTCGGCCACCGCCAGGGCGCCGGAATCGCGCTGGATCAGCACGTGCTTGCCGCCGGCCGCCATCTGGTAGCCGTTCAGGCCAGTCATTACGGTCGCGGCCTCGCGCTTGTCGAAGTCGAAGCGCTTGAGCTCGTTGTTGCGCGCAACGCTGTCGCCGGGCTGCTCGACG
>JAWLFD010000148.1:0-5992 GCA_041685745.1 Wenzhouxiangella sp. | reverse complement strand
GTTCGGCGGTGCCTCGCCGGTGGAACTCAGCGAAGCCCGCGTGACCAGCATGGCGCCGACCATGCAGGTTGCCGGGACGGTGGTGTCGCGGTCGGACGCGTTCCTTTCGGCCGAAGTCGAAGGCCGCCTCATCGAAGTCGCCGACGTCGGTTCGCGGGTCGAGGCGGGGGATGCGATCGCGCGCATCGAAGACACGCCGCTGCGCCTGCGAGCGCAGGAACTGGCCGCCGAAATCACCCGCGCCCAGGCCCGGCTCCGGTTCCTCGAGGCCGAGCTGGTTCGCTTCGAGCGCCTGGCCGAAACGAACCTGGCCGCTGCCAGCCAGATCGAGCAGACCCGATCGGAACGCGATGTGGCGACCAGCGATCTGACCGTCGTGCGCAGCCGCCTCGAACAGATCGAGGACCAGCTCGATCGCACCCGGATCACCGCGCCGTTTCCCGGTGTTGTTGTCGAACGGGTGGCTCAGGCCGGCGAGCGCGTCGCGGTCGGCACCCGCGTGGTTCGCCTGGTCGATCCGGCCAGCCTGGAGGTCGTGGCGCGCGCGCCCCTGAACTATTACCGCTATGTGCAACCGGGGGACGAACTGGGACTGCGCTTTGGCGACGAGGAACTGATTGCGCCGGTTCGTACCGTGGTCAGTGTCGGCGACGAATCCCGCCACGTCTTCGAGGTGCGTCTGGATGTGACCGAACCCCTGCCCGTCGGGCAGACCGTGCGCGTCACCATCCCGACGGCCAACGTCCGCGAGGTGCTGGCTGTGCCGCGCGACGCGCTGGTATTGCGCGGTGACGGCATCGCCGTGTTCATCATCGACGATGACAACACGGCTCGCCGCATCCGGGTGACGACCGGCATTGGCACGGGGGACTGGATCGAGGTCTCCGGCCCGATCCAGGAAGGCGACCGCGTGGTGATCCGCGGCAACGAGCGTCTGCGGCCGGGTCAGGAAGTCCGCGTTCAGGGTTAGGCCGCGGGATTTCCGGCCACGGCAAAGACCTTCTGCCGCCCATCGTCGACCAACCGCATCCGGCAGCGGTACAGCCTGCTCAGCTTCCGTTCCGTCAGGAGTTGATCGGTCGGTCCGGCCGACCATTCTCCGTTACCGTATAAAAGCACCACGTGGGTGCAGTAGCAGGTGGCCAGGTTGACCTCGTGCAGCGCCATGAGCGCTCCCTTTTTGCGGTCGCGCACTCGCCGTGCCAGTACATCAAGAATCGTGACCTGGTTGGCCGGGTCGAGGTGGTTGGTGGGTTCATCAAGCAGCAGCACGGCCGGGTCCTGGACCAGAAGCGTGGCCAGTGCGAGTCGTCGTGATTCTCCCCCCGACAGCTCCATGCAGCTGCGCCCGGCCAGATCCAGCAGCCCGAGATCGGCCAGTGCCTGACGGGCCATCGCCCGGTCGGCGCCGGATTCGCGCGACCAGGGGTTCAGGTAGGGATGACGGCCAACCAGCGCCGCTTCCTCGCAGCTGGCGTCAAAGGCATAGCGAGTGTCCTGGGTCAGCATGCCCAGACGTCGGGCGATGGCCCGACGCGATTGGTCAGCCAGCGCCTGCCCATCGAGCTCTACCCGGCCGCTGATTGCCGGATGAACACCGGCCAGGGTTCTCAGCAGCGTGGTCTTGCCGACGCCGTTCGGGCCCAGCAAACCCCAGAACTCTCCCGGCCGAACCGACAGCGACAGCTGATCGGCCACCCGAACCCTGCCGATGACGACCGAAAGTTCGGCCGCCTCGAGCAGGGTTTTGCCGGCAATCGCTTGCATCAGCGGATTTTCACGGCTCGGTTGAGCAGCAGCAGAAAAAGCGGTACCCCGATCAAAGCGGTCAGCACGCCGACCGGCATCTGGCGCGGACCGAAGGCGCTGCGGGCGAACGTGTCGGCCACCACCAGCAAGGCACCGCCGAACAACGCCGCAGCCGGCAGCAGCCGGCGATGATCGGATCCCACGACCAGGCGCATCAGGTGGGGCACGATCAGGCCGATGAAGCCGATCGCCCCGGCCAGCGACACCGCCAGCGCCGTCAGCAGCGAGGCCACGACGTAGATCTCCCAGAAGCGGTGGCGGGTGGCTTCCCCCAGCAGCGCCGCCTGCAGCTGCCCGCCGGCCATCACGTTCAGACTGCGCGCGCGCAGCCACAACAATCCCAGACCCAGCGCCAGGGGCAGCAACCACCAGGCCGACAGGCTGGCGTAGCTCAGATCTCCCATCAGCCAGAACAGCATGCTCCTGAGCGATGCATCGGAACCCAGCGCCAGGATCAGCGAGATCAGCGCGCCCCAGCCGCTGGCCAGCACCACGCCGGTCAGCAGGACCCGGGTGGTGCTCCAGGGCCCGCTGCCGCGGGCCAGCACGAAGACCACGATCATGGTCAGCAATGCACCGGCGAACGCCAGCAGCGGCACGGGCACGAAGCTCAGCCCCAGGGTCATGCCGAGCAGGGCAAACACGGCCGCCCCGCCGGACAGTCCAAGAATGTAGGGATCGGCCAGCGGATTGCGCAGCAGCACCTGCATCAGGCAACCGGCCACGGCCAGCAGAGAACCGGTCACCAGCGCGGCCAGCGCGCGCGGCAGGCGCAGCTCCAGCATCACTCGCGCCATGGCCGCGTCGCTTTCCCACGGCCAGACCCAGCCTGCGCTGCCCCAGCAGGCCGCCAGCAACAGGCTGGCCGGCACCAGGGCGGTCAGGACCAGCCAGAGGAAGGGGTGACGCATGACTGACAATCGGGGCGGGAATTGATTACCATTCGGGTAGATTCTATTTTGCGGCACGGTATCACAGCCGGTCCGCGACAAGCGATAACGATGATCGACCCGGACGGTTTTCGCCCCAACGTGGGCATCGTGCTGGCCAGGAACGACGGTCGAGTGTTCTGGGCGCGCCGCGCCGGACAGGACGGCTGGCAGTTTCCGCAGGGCGGCATGAACACGGATGAAACGCCGATCGAGGCGATGTACCGGGAACTCGGCGAAGAGACCGGTCTGCGCCCCGAACACGTTCGCGTGCTCGGCGCCACGCCCGGCTGGCTGCGCTATCGCCTGCCCCGACGCTATCGCCGCCGTCACCAGCGACCGGTGTGCGTCGGCCAGAAGCAGGTCTGGTTCCTGCTACACTTTCTCGCCGACGATGCCGTCTTTCGCCTCGACGCCGTCGAACATCCCGAGTTCGACCACTTTCGGTGGGTCGATTTCTGGTACCCGGCGCGCAACGTGATTTCGTTCAAGCGGCGGGTCTACGCGCGCGCGCTCAAGCATTTCGAGCCACTGTTGCCGCACGTCGGTCAGCAATCCGACGTCGACGGCTCTTAGTCTTTTCACCGCACACGAGCCGAATCGAGGAGTAGCCTGTCCCGATGGATCTGATCGGCGCCGCCATCCTGCTGTTCGTGGTCATGGACCCGCTCGGCAACATTCCCATCTTCCTGGCGGTCCTCGACAAGGTCCCCGCCGAACGCCGCTATCGCATCCTGGTTCGCGAGCTGATCCTGGCGCTGGTCCTGTTGCTGGGGTTCCTGTTTGCCGGCAAGTACGTGCTGGCATTTCTGGGCCTGAGCGAGGCCTCGATCGGGGTGGCCGGCGGCATCATCCTGTTTCTGATCGCGCTGAAAATGATCTTTCCGGTCCCCCGCTCGAGTCGTGACGAATACGACGATGACCACGACGAGCCTTTTCTCGTGCCGCTGGCCGTGCCGATGATCGCCGGACCCAGTGCGATGGCGATCCTGCTGCTGCTGGCCACCGGCGAGCCCGGGCGACTCGGCGTCTGGACCGTGGCGGTGCTGCTGGCCTGGGGGGCCACGGCCATCATTCTGCTGGCCGCACCGCTGCTCAAGCGCTTGCTGGGGCAGCGCGGTCTGATCGCCACCGAACGCCTGATGGGCATGCTGCTCGTCGCGATTTCCGTGCAGATGTTCCTCGAGGGCGTCAGCCAATTTCTAGGAGTGAGTACAAGTTCATGAGATCCGTGATTCCTCTCTGTTTTGCCACCATTCTGGCGGCCCCGGCGCTGGCCGACACCTTCAGCGCCGATGATCTGGCGATCGCCCGCGATCTGCGCGAGCGCGCCCTGGCCGGCGACGGCGGCTTTGAAATCGTGGCCGACCTGACCACCCGCATCGGGCCGCGCCTGGCCGGCAGCGAGGCCGATCCGCGCGCCGTCGCCTGGGCCCAGAAGCTGCTGACCGAGACCGGATTCGACCGCGTCTGGCTGGAGCCGGCCACCTTCCCGACCTGGCACCGCAATCTCGAGCGGGCGCAGATCACCGAGCCGGTGGCCTTCGACATGGTGACCCTGGCGCTGGGCTTTTCGCCGGCCACGCCGGTTGGCGGACTGGAAGGCGAAGTCGTCATGTTCGACGACCTGGCCGCCCTCGAAGCCGCCGAGCCGGTCGAGGTCGAGGGTCGCATCGTTTTCATCCGCAACCGCATGCGCGCGGCAAGAGACGGGTCCGGCTACGGCCCGGCCGTGCAGGCCCGCTCGATCGGGGCCCGGGTGGCGGCTTCCAAGGGTGGCCTGGCGCTGATGATCCGCTCCATCGGAACCTCTTCGAACCGCTTTGCCCACACCGGAACCCAGCGTTTCGATGCCGATACCCGGGCGCTGCCCGCGGTGGCCATCTCCAACCCCGATGCCGACCGCCTGGAGCGCCTGATCGCCATGGGCGAGCCGGTTCGGGCGCAGATCGAGGTCGATGCCGAGTTCATCGAGGCCTATACCTCGCACAACGTCATCGCCGAGATCACCGGTTCGAAACACCCGGAACAGATCGTTGCCCTGGGTGCCCACCTGGATTCCTGGGACGTGGGCACCGGCGCGCTCGACGACGGCGCCGGCATCGCCATCGTCACCGAGGCCGGCCGGCTGATCCTGGAGCTGGACCGGCGCCCGGATCGCTCGATCCAGATCATCTACTTCGCCGCCGAGGAAATCGGCCTGTGGGGCGGAAGAGCCTGGGCCGAGGCGAACGCGGACAATTTCCACAACATCCAGGTCGGCGCCGAGTCCGATTTCGGTGCCGGGCCCATCTACGAGATTGCCGCGCGCGTCAGCGACCGGGCCTGGCCGGTGATCAAGGCAATCCAGGCCGAACTTGCCCCGCTGGGCATCGAGCTGGGCGATCGCCGCGCCTCCGGCGGCCCGGACTTTATCCCGGCCGCGCCCTACGGCATGGCCGCCATCGATCTGCGCCAGGACGGCCTGCACTACTTCGACTACCACCACACCGAAAACGACACGCTCGACAAGATCAAGCCCGAAGAACTGGCCCAGAACGCGGCTGCCTATGCCGTGCTGGCCTGGCTGTCGGCCCAGTCGCCGGTGAGCTTCGGGTCCGGCGAGCAGCTGCTCGCCGAGGAGGCTGAGCGCAGCGCCGAATAATGCCGAAGCTGCTGCTCAATCTGCGCCACGTCGGCGACGATGAAGCGCACGAGGTCGCCGGACTGATGGACGAGCACGGGATCGAGCATTACTCGACCCCGCCCGGCTCGTTCGGCATCAGTGCCGGCGGCATCTGGCTCCGACACCCGCAAGACTACCCGCGGGCCCGGGCCCTGATGGACGACTACCAGGCCCGGCGCAGCCTGCGGGTTCGCGCCGAACTCGCCCAGGCCCGAAAAGAGGGCCGGGGCGAGACGTTCTGGACCACCCTGTATCGCCGTCCGATGCGCACCCTGGTCTATCTGGCGCTGGCCGTTTTCATCCTGATGATCTTTTTTGCGCCGGTCATTGAACTGGGTCGTGGCGGCTGAAGCTACCCGGTTGCGTCACCGGAGAGCGAAGTCGCCGCCTTGGTTCCCGGCTGGCTACCCACCCCGGGCGAATCCGTCGTAGCACCTGGAAACAATCACGAAAGAGACCCGGTGAAGCGCAATAAAGCGCTTTTTTTGTCTTGATATGTGCGATAACGCACAGAAAATACCCCGAAAGTCCGTTAATCTCGCAGGCGAGGCGTGGGGGGGGGGGGGGGGCGCCCGCCCCCGCGGGCGCC
>JAWLFD010000147.1:0-5998 GCA_041685745.1 Wenzhouxiangella sp. | reverse complement strand
TCAACATGGTCCGGGCCGGCGAGATCGGCGGCTCGCTGGACCAGACGCTCGCGCGCATGGCCGAGTACATGGAGCGGGCCAAGGAACTCAAGGACGGGGTGGTCTCGGCGCTGATCTACCCGGCGCTGCTGGTGGTGCTGGCCGTCGCCTCGCTGATTTTGCTGATGGTTTACGTGATCCCGCAGTTCACGCCGATGTTCGAAGACTTCGGCGGAGAGTTGCCGATGCTGACCCAGATCGTGGTCGGGGTAGGCGACGTGCTCCAGAACTACTGGTGGGCGCTGATTGCAGGCAGTCTCGTGGTGGTGATCTGGTTCCGTAGCCAGATGCGTCGGCCGGCCTCGCGCCGGGCCTGGGACCGGCGTTTCCTGCGTACCCGCTGGCTCGGGGACGTGATCGCCAAGATCGAGACCGCCCGCCTGACCCGGACCACGGGCACCCTGCTGGTCAACGGCGTGCCGCTGCTTTCGGCACTTTCGATCGCGAAAAATGTCATGACTAACACGGTGCTGGCCGAGGACGTGGCCGAGGCGGCCAAGCAGGTCAAGACCGGCTCTCCGCTGGCCCGCGCCCTGGTCAAGAGCGATTATTTTCCCCGCCTGGCCCTGCAGATGGTCAACGTGGGTGAGGAGACCGGCAAGCTCGACGAGATGCTGCTCAAGGTGGCCGATACCTACGACCGCGAGGTCAAGACCACCATCGACCGTCTCATGGCGCTGCTGGTCCCGGCGCTGACCCTGGGGTTGGCGGTGCTGATCGGGGTCATCGTGATGTCGGTGCTGATGGCCATCCTGAGTATCAATGAACTGATTGCCTAGAGAGCCCGAAGGCTCGAGGCGCCAACCCGAGGAAAGACGATGACGAAACTGAAAACATCCCAGGGTTTCTCCCTGATCGAACTGCTGGTCGTGCTGGTCATCCTGGGCCTGATTGCCGGCCTGGTGGTGCCCAACGTGATGCAGCGCGGCGAAGACGCCAAGGTGCGCGCGGCCGACGCCGAGATCCAGCGCATTTCCATGGCCGTCGACGAATTCTATCTGGATACCGGTCGCGCCCCGCGCGAGCTTCGGGAACTGGTCGAACGCCCGCCCAACGTCAATAACTGGAACGGGCCGTACATCAACGCCTCCAACCTCAACGACCCCTGGGACAACCCCTACAACTACCGCTACCCGGGGGAGCACCGTTCGTTCGACATCTTCAGCAACGGCGCCGACGGCGCGCCGGGCGGTGAGGGCCCCAACGCCCGGATCGCCAACTGGGATTGACCTGCGGTGAAGGCGACAGGGTGACGGCGTTATCGCATGGGCGTGCAGGTCTCGGATCGACGCTTTGCCGGTCCGGGTCACCGTCCGGGCTGGATCGTCATCGTGGCTTTACCCTGATCGAGCTGATGGTGGTCATGATGCTGGTCATGATGCTGTTCGCCATCGTCGGGGTGTCGCTGACCCGTTCGGTCGAGGGTGCGAAGTTGCGCAGCGTTGAGCGTGAGATCACCGCCGGCCTGCGTCACACCCGCGGCCAGGCCATCATCCAGCGAGGCCAGCAGGTGTTTACCGTCGACAGCGAGCGTCGCACCTGGCAGTCGGCCGGCCGCGATCCGGTCGAATTGCCCGAAGGCCTGGAGATCACGATGAACACCGCCCGCTCGGAGCTGACCGGGGAGGGGATCGGCAATATCCGCTTCTACCCCGACGGCGCCTCGACCGGCGGCAGTGTCGTCCTCCACGCCGACGAGCGCGAATGGCACATCAGCGTGGCCTGGCTGACCGGAGAGATCAGCCGCGATCGGGAGCTGGAAGAGGAGCGTAACTGGTGAGTGAAGTGGTCGGGCGGGGCGCCTTGCTGGGTGCGTTGGGTTGTCGGGCTGGAGGTCCCGGATCTGTGTCCGGGACGACATGGCGTGGGACCGGGACGAGGTCCGGTCGGCCTGGGCGCCAGGGCGGCTTTACGCTGATCGAGGTCATGGCCGCTTTTGTCGTCTTCGCCCTGCTGTTCGGCGTCACCCTGCAGATTCTCTCGACCTCGTTGAGCAACACCCGTCGGGCCGCCGATTACACCCAGGCGGCGCTGTGGGCGCAGTCGGTGCTCGACGTGGCCGGGCTGGAGAACATGCTCGAGCCGGGCACGACCAGCGGGCGCTTCGACGACCGCTTTTCCTGGACGCTGGAGGTCGGCGAGGAGCTGGTCTTCGACGACCGCGGCCTCGATCCGCTGGATTTGCCGGTGGCGCTGTATCGTCTGCGCCTGGTCGTGGAGTGGGGCGAAAACCCGACTCGGGAGGCGGTTTTCGAGACCCTGCGCAGCGTCGACGTCAACTGGGAAGAGCGGCAGTGGGCGGGGCAGTAGTCTGATGCGGCGCAGCGGTGGATTCACCCTGATCGAGGTGATGCTGGCCATCACCCTGGTGGCGCTGATCATGGGCCTGGCCTACGGGGGGTTCCGCGCCAGCATCCGGGCCACCACCAGCGGCGAGGAGCGGATCGAGGAAACCAACCGCCTGCGCGTCACCCACCAGTTCGTCCGCCGCCAGCTCAGCCAGGCGCGCGCCCTGATCATCGAGCAGCCCGAGGACATGGAAGAAGGCGAACAGATTCGGTTTGAGGGCGAGACCGAGCGCGTCCGCTTCGTCGCCCCCATGCCGGGGTATCTCAGCTATGGCGGGGCCTACGTGCAGGAGTTCAGCCTCGAGCGGGGTGAAGAAGGGCTGGACCTGGTCTTTTATTTCGCCCTGCTCAACGGTTACCTGCCCGGCGACCTCGACGAAAACGAAGGCGTGGTGCTGCTCGAAGGGCTAGACAGCGGCGGGTTTTTCTTCATGGGCCTGGATGAAGAGGACCAGACGCCCTATTGGGCCGATTTCTGGGAAGAAACGGCGCGTCTGCCGCTGGCGGTGGGTTTGAATATCGACATGGGCCGCGAAGACCTGGGCTGGCCCGAGCTGGTCACGCCGGTGCTGGTCGATAACGGCGGTGCCGGGGCCCGTCGCGAAATCCGCAGAGGCGCCGACCTGCTCAGCTCCAGACGGCGCCCCCCCGGTGCGCGGCAGTGAGACCGGGCTCGCAAATGCCGGCGCGGGGCATTGCCCTGATCGTGGTCCTCTGGGTGCTGGTGCTCCTGACCATCGTGGTCGGAGTCTACGCCGTGCTGGCGCGCACCGAGGGCCTGCAGGCACGCTATCTGTTCGATACCACGGCGGCGCGCTACGCGGCCGAGGCCGGTCTTCATCGGGCGGTATTCGAACTGCGCAATCCGGATATGGAAACCCGCTGGGTCGCTGACGGCCGCGCCTACCGGGTCGAATTCGGTGACGCCGAGGTCGAGATCCGGGTGTCGGACGAAACGGGGCGGATCGACCTCAACAACGCCGAAGAAGAACTCTTGGCTGAACTGTTCATGGCCCAGGGTGTCGAGGAACAGGAGGCCTGGTTCATGGCCGCCGCGATTGCCGACTGGCGGGATCCGGATGACCTGATGCGCATGTACGGCGCCGAGATCGATGAATACATCGCGGCGGGTTATCCTTACGGACCGGCCAACGAACCGTTCGGCACGGTCGAGGAACTGCAGCAGGTCATCGGCATGACCTGGCCGCTGTTCCAGCAGGTGGAGCCACTGCTGACCGTCGACGGCGGGCGGGAAGTCAACCCGGCCTTTGCGCCGGTCGAGGTGCTGGCGCTGATGCCGGACATGGATCGCGAACTGGCGGAGTTGTTCGTCGAGGAGCGCGAGATGCATCATCCTGCGGACATGAACGCCCTGATGATGCCGAACGGCCAGATGGTCAGCCTGCGCAGCCGCGGCCGCGCCTACCGGATCCGCTCGCGGGGCGAACTGGACAACGGCGCCTGGACCGTGATCGAGGCGACCGTGGCCCTGGGAAATACCGCGCGCGGTCGACCGTTCCGCGTGCTGCGCTGGCGTGAACAGGTAGAGGAGTGATGGTCGAAAAGACCCGATTGGCAGAAATGGTCCGCACGCTGCGGGCACGCTATCAGGCCAGCCCGCTGTCGGGGTTTGTGCGCTGGTGGGTCAGCGAGCTGGCCGGGATGATCCCGCTGCGCTGGCGTCGGCGCATGATCGCCCCGGTCCCCCGCCTCTGGCTGCTGGCCGTCGACGAGCAGGGCACGCTAGAGATCTGGCGCGGCGGCGATCGGCCGGAGCGGCTGGATACCTTCGGTCCCGCCGAGGATCCGGGCCTGCTGCGCACGCGCTGGCAGAATCACCTGCACGGTTTCCGCGAAGGCCAGCCCGAGGTCTCCCTGCTGCTGCCGCCTGATCTTGTCCTGGAGGCCCCGGTCGACCTGCCGCTGGCGGTGGAGTCCAATCTCGACCAGGCCGTCAGCTACCAGCTCGACCAGCTCACGCCGTTTCGGGCCGACCAGGTCTGGCACGATTTCCGCGTACTCGAGCGCGAGACCGAGAGCGGCCGCCTGCGGCTCGATCTGCGGCTGGTGCCGAGAAGTCGCCTGGAAAAGGTGCTCGAGCGGGTGGCGGCCATCGGCATCCGCTTGCATTACATGGACAGCGCGCGCCTGGATCCGGCCGAGCAAAGCGTTGCGGGGAAGGAGGGATTCAACCTTCTGCCCGAGTCGCAGCGGGGAACCTACGTCAATCGGCGCGCGCGGCTGAACTGGGCGCTGGGCCTGGGGGGCGTGCTGGTGCTGGCCTTGGTCATGGCCCAGTCGCTCTGGCTGCGCGAGCGCAGCAACGAGCAACTCAGGACCGAGCTGGATGCGCTCAGGAACCAGGCCGAGGAGGTCATGGCCCTGCAGCGCGAACTCGACGACGCGCTGGCTGCGGCCAACTTCCTGGCCGAGCACCGCCAGGCGCAGCCGGTGATGATGAACGTACTCGACGAGATCACGCGGGTACTGCCCAACGACATGTGGTTGCAGCAGGTCCAGGTGCGCGACAATGAACTGACCATGACCGGCATGGCCAACGGCTCGCAGCGGCTGATCGAACTGGTCAACGGCTCCTATCTGTTCAGCGACACCGAATTTCGCGGGTCGGTCAGTATCGATCCCAACAGCGGCCAGGAGCGTTTCAACGTTCGGGCCACCATTACCCCGTGGGGACTTCAGGATGCAGTGGCTGCCGGAACGCAAGAATAATCGCCCGCTGGCCATCGGCCTGCTGGTCATCGCCGCCATTCTGGTCTACATGGGCGGTTTTCACTGGTTTGTGGTCCGCCATGCCGAACTGGCTTCCGAGGCCGATCGGCTGGAGCAGCAGGCCGCCCGCTTCAAGGCGGCCGTGGCGCGCGAGCCGGACCTGCAGGCCCGTCTGGCCGAACTCCGCGAGCAGCGCGCCGGCAATACCCTGTTTCTGCCGGAAAACGGATTCAGTTCGGCCGCTGCCTCGCTGACCCGCCAGCTGCGCGAGATCATCGACAGCGAGGCGCTGCAACCGGAATTCTGCACGGTGCAGGCGACCCAGAACATTCCGGACCAGGAGCCGGATCGATTCGAGCAGGTCACGGTCAACGTGCGCATGCAGTGTCCGCTCGACGACATCAGTCGGGTGCTCTATGCACTGGAAGACAGCGAGCCGCTGGTTTTCGTGGATAATCTCATGGTTCGCCAGCGAATCCAGGCCGATCGGGCCGGGCGACGCGGGGCCGGCAGCTACGGCCGCGTGGAGATCAGTTTCAACATGTATGGATTCCTGACCGAGGCCGCTTCGCGCAGTTCATGATCGACACCCGCAACAACCTGCTCACCACCCTGCTGGCCGGCCTGATCGGCCTGACGGTCGTGTTCGGGCTTTTGCTGTTCGTCGTGCTTGGGCGGGTCGACATGGAGCGGATTCCCCCGGAAGGTGAAACCAGCGTGCCGAGGGTGACGGTTTCCTCACCGGAAAAAGGGCTGGAAGCCTTTGACGAATACGGCGAGATCTACCGCCGTCCGGTGTTCTTCTCGGATCGTCGACTGCCGGTGATCGCCATGGCCGATCTGGAAGAGGAGCCGGAAATCGAGGAAGAAGAGGTCGAGGA
>JAWLFD010000146.1:0-6018 GCA_041685745.1 Wenzhouxiangella sp. | reverse complement strand
TCTTCGACCCGGCGCGTGGTCTGGACCTCTTCGCCGTCGACCTCGCGGGTGTCGGGACGGTGTTCGATGAACACCACCGCCATGCGGTTCCCCACGTTCTCGCTGGTGTGTTCGAGCATGCGTCGGGCACCGACGCCGTCGAGGGTAACGACCACGTTGGGCTGGCCGGTCTGCTGGTCGAAGCCGGCTGCCGCGCCGATCAGGTTGTCGCCGGAAGCGATGACAGTGCGCGAGAGCAGAATGGGCGCACCGTCGCGCATGAAATACAGACGCGACTGCGGCGGAATCCGGCCGGTGCGATTGGCCTCGAACGGATCGTTCTGCTCGTCGACCCCGCGATACTCGATGGTGGCGGTGGAACCGAGCACGCGCTTGGCCTCGGCGGTGTCCTGAACGCCCGGCAGCTGCACGACAATGCGCTCGGCGCCCTGCTGCTGGATGATGGGCTCGGACACGCCGAGCTCGTTGACGCGGTTGCGCAGCGTCGTGATGTTCTGGCGCAGCGCGGTCTGCTGCAGTTCCTGCAGGATTTCTTCATCGATCGAGGCGCGCAGATTGAAGGTCTCGCCGCCGTCGCGGGGCTCCACGGTCAACTCGTCGAGTTCGCGCTCGATCAGGCTGATGGCGCGGTCGCGGTCTTCGGCCGTGCGCAATTCGGCGACGATGCTGTTGCGATCCATGCGCACCGAGCGATAGCGGATGTTGCCTTGCCGGAGTACGGTACGGATATCGGTGACGAAACGTTCCAGTTGCTGGGTGCGCGCGGCATCCATGTCGACCTGCATCAGGAAGTGCACCCCGCCCTGCAGATCCAGCCCAAGCACCATCGGCTCGGCCTGCAGCGCCCGCAGCCAGTCGGGCGTGGACGGGGCCAGATTGAGCGCGACCACGTAGTCCTCATCGCTCAAGGATTCACGCAACAGATCGGCCGCGCGGGTCTGGCGGTCGGTGTCGTCCAGGCGCACCAGCAGGCGCTGCGGCTGGAACTGGATCGCGTCGTACTCGATCTCGGCCGACTCGAGCAGCCCCTCGATGCGGCCGGCCAGGTCCGGCTCGAGCTCGAAGCCGCGAATCGACGACACCTGCACCGCCGGATCATCGCCGAACAGATTGGGCAGCGCGTAGAGGATGCCAATGCCAAGCGCGATGATCAGCAGGGCGTATTTCCAGGGTGGAAAACGGTTCATGAAGAGAGGTCTCGGGTCAGACGGTTGCGAGAGAAGGGGCTAGCTGGACGAATCGATCGTCCCTTTCGGCACGACCTGGGCCACGGAGTGGCGCTGCAGCTTGACGACCACGCCGTCGGCCAGTCTGACCGAAACGAAGCTGTCGCCGACTTCGGTGATCTTGCCGAGCAGGCCGCCGGCGGACACCACCTCGTCGCCGACCGCCAGACCGGCAATCAGCTCGCGGTGTTCCTTGTTGCGCTTCATCTGCGGGCGAATCAACAGAAACCAGAAGATCACCACGATCAGAATCAGCGGAATCAGGCTGCCCCACACGCTGGGCTGTTGCGGAGCGCCTGCAGTCTGTGCCGTGGCGCTGGCGATCAGAAAATCCATAGGGTTATCCTCGACTGATCAATGCTTGGGGTATGAGATGGGGACACCGAGCCCCGATCCGAACCTGTCATTATCGCATACCCCTGCGCCGACAGCCACGGGCGTGGGGTGAAGCCGAAACAACCTCAATCAGGCACACCCGCTTCCCAGCCGGCACGAAGGTCGGCCACCACCTCATCGAGACTCCCCGTCTCGATCCCCGCGCGCAGCGTGCCCATCAGGTGCTGGTAGTAGTGCAGGTTGTGGACGGTGGCCAGGCGGTGGCCGAGAATCTCGTTGCACTTGTTGAGGTGCTTGAGGTAGGCCCGCGAATAGTGCCGGCAGGCGTAGCATTCGCAGGCCTCGTCGATCGGTCGGGTGTCGCTGCGATAACGGGCGTTTCGGATCTTGAGCACGCCGCGGGAGGTGAACAGGTGGCCGTTGCGGGCGTTGCGCGTGGGCATGACGCAGTCGAACATGTCGACGCCGCGCAGCACGCCGGCGACCAGGTCTTCCGGCCGGCCGACCCCCATGAGGTAGCGCGGTCGATCGGCCGGCAGGTGCGGCACGGTCGCCTCGAGCACGGCGTTGCGCTCGGCTTCCGGCTCGCCCACCGACAGCCCGCCGATGGCGTAGCCGTCGAAGCCGATTTCCGCCAGCCCCGCGGCCGATTCGGCGCGAAGCGCGGCGTGCATGCCGCCCTGAACAATGCCGAACAGGGCCGACGGGCTGTCACCGTGGGCGGTCTTCGAGCGCGCCGCCCAGCGCAGCGAGCGACGCATGGACTGCGCGGCCTGTTCCTCGGTCGCAGGGTACGGCGTGCACTCGTCGAAGATCATGACGATGTCCGAGCCCAGCGCGCGCTGCACCGCCATCGACTCCTCCGGGCCCAGGAACACGCGCGAGCCGTCGACCGG
This sequence comes from Wenzhouxiangella sp., assembly GCA_041685745.1. GTDB lineage: Bacteria > Pseudomonadota > Gammaproteobacteria > Xanthomonadales > Wenzhouxiangellaceae > Wenzhouxiangella. Next base: position 3,560 of record JAWLFD010000146.1, on the reverse strand, counting down.
CGAGGCGAAGGTCACGCCGCGCTCGTCCATCTGGCGCAATTCGGCCAGGCTCCAGACCTGGAAACCGCCGGAATCGGTCAGGATGGGCCCGGACCAGGCCATGAAATCGTGGAGGTCGCCGTGGGCGGCGATCACGTCGGTGCCGGGTCTGAGCATCAGGTGGAAGGTATTGCCCAGGATGATCTCGGCGCCCGTCGCGCGCAGTTCCTCCGGCGTCATCGCCTTGACCGTGCCGTAGGTGCCCACCGGCATGAAGGCCGGCGTCTCGACGGTGCCGCGCTCGAAACTCAGGCGGCCGCGGCGGGCGGCGCCGGCGGTCTTCAGGAGTTCGAATTTCATGCCCTGCCTCCCCGAAAACACGAACCGCAGATGAACGCGGATGAACGCGGATGCAAACCAGTGCCTACTGGAAGGCTTGCCCTTCCTTGATCCATCAAAGTCCGGTGTTGGCGGGATGCATCAAGCGCCACCGCTCCCAATCCGCGTTCATCTGCGTTCATCTGCGGTTCCTTGGTAATCGGGTTTAGACGATGAGCATCGCATCGCCGTAGCTGAAGAAGCGGTATTCCTGCGCCACGGCGTGGCGATAGGCGGCCAGAACGTTTTCGCGGCCGGCCAGCGCCGAGACCAGCATGATCAGGGTCGAGCCGGGCAGGTGGAAGTTGGTGATCAGGGCATCGACCACGCGGAATTCGTAGCCGGGATAGATGAACAGGCGGCTGTCGCCGGTATAGGGCTGCAGCCGACCGGAAGCCGCCGCGGTCTCCAGCGAGCGCACAGCCGTGGTGCCGACCGCAATGACCCGTCCGCCGCGCTCGCGGGTTGCGGCAACCGCATCGACCAGCGCCTGGTCGACCTGCAGCCACTCGGCGTGCATGACGTGGTCCTCGATCCGCTCCGCGCGCACCGGCTGAAAAGTGCCGGCGCCCACGTGCAGGGTGCAGAAGGCCCGGCGCACGCCCAGTGCGTCGATCCGCGCCAGCAGGCCCTGGTCGAAGTGCAGCCCGGCGGTCGGTGCGGCCACCGCCCCGGGCACCTGGCCGTAGACGGTCTGGTAGCGCTCGCGATCCTCGGCCTCGTCGGCCCGGTCGATGTAGGGCGGCAGCGGCATGTGGCCGACCGCCTCCAGCAGCGCCGGCCAGTCCGGGCCGCGCTCGATCTCCAGGCGCCAGAACTCACCCTCGCGCCCGGCCACGCGCAGCCGGGCGCCATTGTCGATGACCAGCCCGCTGTCGAGCGGCGGCTTGCGGTTGGCCCGCAGCTGGGCGGTGGCCGAACGCGCATCGATCAGCCGCTCGATCAGAATCTCGACCCGTCCGCCGGTGTCCTTGGCTGCCCACAAGCGCGCAGGAATCACCCGGGTGTTGTTGAACACCAGCAGGTCATCGGGGCGCAGCAGGTCGGGCAGATCGGCGAATCGCCGGTCGGCCGTCTTGCCGCTGTGCCGGTCCAGCGTCAGCAGGCGGCTGGCCGAACGTTCGGCCAGCGGGTGCTGGGCAATCAGGCGTTCGGGCCGATCGAATTCGAAATCGGACGGTTTCATTGAAATCAGGTTTCGGGTTTGCGGATTACCGGTTCACGGGCTATGAAGACGGCACACGCCAGACTTTTCCGAAAACCGGAAACCCGAAACCGTAACTTCTGGAATGTTAATCTCAAAGCGGCGCCCGAGGCAGCCAATCGACTTCCCCGTGAAAACCGAACCATGACCGTGATCCAGACTGATTCCGCCCCCGGGCAGTTCCGCGACCGCTTCCGAATTCCCCACGCGCCCGGCGGCGGCGACTGCCTGTACCTGGTCGGCAACTCGCTGGGTGCCCAGCCGACGGCGGCCGCCGATGCGGTCAACGCCCAGCTCGAGCGCTGGGCCCAGCTCGGCGTGGTTGGCCACTTCGATGGCCCCACACCGTGGCTGGAGTTCCACCGCCTGGGGCTGGATACCCTGGCCGAACTCGTCGGCGCCCGGCGCCACGAGGTCGTGGTGATGAACACGCTGACGCTCAACCTGCACTTGATGATGACCAGCTTCTTCCGGCCCGAAGGCGGGCGGCGACGCCTGCTCATGGAGCGCGGCGCCTTCCCCTCCGACCGCTATGCCGTGGTCTCGCAGCTGCAGTGGCACGGCCTGGATCCAAAGCGCGACCTGGCCGAGCTGGCCCCGCGCCGCGACCGGCTGCTGCACGAGGAAGACCTGGAGGACTACCTGGAGCGCTACGGCGACCAGGTCGCGATGGTGCTGTGGCCGGGCGTGCAGTACGCCACCGGCCAGGTGTTCGATCTGGCCCGAATCGCCCGGGCCTGCCGGAAGGCCGGCACCGTGCTCGGCCTGGACTTGGCCCACGCCGTCGGCAACGTGCCGCTGGAGCTGCACGAAATCGGCGCCGACTTTGCCGTGTGGTGCAGCTACAAGTACCTCAACTCCGGCCCGGCCGCGGTCGCCGGCTGCTTCGTCCACGAGCGCCACCGCGACTTCGACGGGCCGCGCCTGGCCGGCTGGTGGGGCCACGACGAGCACAGCCGCTTTCACATGGGCCCGGATTTCAAGCCCATGCGCGGCGCCGAGGGCTGGCAGGTTTCCGAGCCGCCCATCCTGACCCTGGCGCCGCTGTGGGCTTCGCTGGACCTGTTCGCCGAGGCCGGCGGCATGCCGGTGCTGCGCAAGCTCTCGCTCGAGCTGACCGGCCATCTTGCCCACCTCATCCAGGAACGCCTGGCCGACCGGATCAACATCATCACCCCGCTGGAACCGCACCGTCGCGGCTGCCAGCTCTCGCTCCAGGTGCGCGCCGGACGCGACGCCGGCCGCCAGCTGTTCGAACGGCTTGAGGCGCACGGCGTGATCTGCGACTGGCGCGAACCCGACATCATCCGCGCCGCCCCCGTGCCGCTGTACAACACCCTCGAAGACGTCGAGCGCCTGGTGGAGCTGATCGACCAGCTGAGCACGGCCCGCAACCGTTGAGCGCCGCACCGCGCCGCCGGCGGCGGCCCACGGCCGAGATTCTCCTGGCCCTGGGCGTGATCGGCGCCTTCGCCGCCGCCCTCTGGCTGGGCCTGGACCCGGTCTTCGCCGCACTGGAGTGGCTGGAAGCCCGGGCCGAGCGGCATCCGGGCACTGCCCTGTCGATCTTCATGCTGGCCTTCGTGGGCCTGTCGCTGACCACGCTGCCGGTGGTCACTGTGTTCTGCCTGGCCGCCGGCTATCTGTTCGGAGCCGCGATCGGAATCGGCTTTGCCCTGCTGGCCGGCACCGCCGGGGCCACCCTGACCTTTGTGATGGTCCGCCTGGTCGGCGGCCGGCGTCTGCGCACAAGGCTGCACCGGGGCCGCTTTCAGCGCTGGCTGGTGCTGCTGGAAGAAGACGTCACCTGGTATCTGATCGTGCTGCGGATCATCCCGGTCGCGCCGTTTTTCCTGATCAACGCCGCAGCCGGACTGACCGGCATCGGCTTGGGGCACTACATGCTCGTGACCGCGATCGGCCTGGTCCCGACCACGGTGGTCTACGTCAGCGTCGGCAGCGGCCTGGAAACCCTGGCCGAAAGCCGCGACCTGCTCGG
>JAWLFD010000145.1:0-6029 GCA_041685745.1 Wenzhouxiangella sp. | reverse complement strand
CTGGTAGAAGCGGTTCTGCGCGGTCATGTGGGCGCTGGCGGTCGAGTACACGATTCCGGCGAGGTTGCCCGAGGCCGCGCTGGCCACCCCGGCCGGATCGCACACCCGCACCCGCCAGCCGCGCTCGGCCAGCGCCCGGGCGGTGGTGCAGCCGGCCAGACCCGCGCCGGCAACCACCGCCTGGCCGCGCACCAGCCGTCGCCGCGCCGCCTTTCCGGGGCGCTGCCCGATCAGCCGATGGCGTTTGCCGCCGAAGCCCGCGATCCGCTGGACCACGAAGCCTGCGCGCTCGAGGCCGCGCCGGACCGAGCCGGCGGCCGTGAAGGTGCCCAAGGTGGCCCCGCCACGCGAGCGGACGGCCAGGGCCTCAAACAGCGCTGCGCTCCAAATGGCCGGGTTGCGCGCCGGGGCGAAGCCGTCGAGGAACCAGGCGTCCACCTCGGCCCGGCAGCCCTGCCAGCACGCCGCGGCATCGCCCAGCATCAGCACCAGGCGGATGCGCGGATGCAGTTTGATGAGGTGGTGGCCGGCCACCGGAGGCGGATAGCCTGAGACCAGCGCGGCGGAAAGACCGGCCAGTTCGGGAGCTTCGGGCTGGGCGCGGACCAGATCCTCGGTCCGGAGGGGGTGCAACTCGGTCGACAGCAGGTCCAGGTGAGCATCGGCAGGCGCGCGATCGAGGAAGCAGCGCGCGGCCAGCAGTACGTTGAGCCCGGTACCGAAACCGGTCTCGCCAATGACGAACAGCTCGCGACCGCGCAGGCCGGCGAAGCGTTCCGGCAGGCGGTTGGCCTCGATGAACACCACCCGGCTCTCTTCGGCGCCGCGCCCGGGCATCCAGTAGTCGTCCTGATAGTCGACAGATCTGAGCGTTTCTTCCTGCCAGTCAATGACGGCGGGGCGGATGGGCTCGAAGCGATGTGACATTGGCGGCCAGTGTAGCGTCGAGCGCGCGATCTGCGATGTCGACGCGCCCGGCGACAAGATGTTATATCATTACTGGTCTGTTACTAGCCAGCACGATCGCAGGAGCAAACCACATGGCTGCAGTGTTCGAGCCCGTTCGGCGGGGCGCGAAGAAAGAGCGTTTCGATCAGGCGGCCATCTGCCTGTCGGCGGCCTGTCTGCTGCACTGCCTGGCAGTGCCGCTGCTGCTGGTGCTTGCGCCCTGGCTGTCGATGGGGGTATTGGGCGAGGAGTGGTTCCACCTGACCCTGGTGGTCGCGATCATTCCGCTGAGCCTGCTGGCGTTTCGCGCCGGCGCCGGCGCTGGGCGAAAAGTGCTGGTACCCGGTCTGGCCGGGCTGGGCATGATCACGCTGGCGGCGGTGTTCGAGGCGTTCCACCTGATGGACCACGCGGTGGCCGCCGGGCTGACCTCGGTCGGCGGCATCCTGCTGATTGTTGGCCACTGGCGCAACCTGCGCGCGCGCGGCTGCCGGGACGAGGCCGCGCCGCTGGCCTGAGCCAGGCTTTTTTGTTGCCGGCGGCGGTCTCTGGTATCTTTTCCAGTCTGACCTGCACCTCGAACGGCCCGGAGCGAATGGCCATGACGCGATCCTTTGGCAGTTTCGCCGAATTCTACCCCTACTATCTTTCCGAACACGAAGACGTGCGCTGTCGGCGCATGCACTTCATGGGCACCTGGCTGGTGCTGGTGGCGCTGGCCCTGGCGGTGATGCACTCGCCCTGGTGGCTTTTGGCCGTGCCGCTGTTTGGCTACGGTTTTGCCTGGCTGGGCCACTTCGTGTTCGAGAAGAATCGCCCGGCAACCTTCAGCCATCCTCTCTACAGCCTGCTCGGCGACTGGGTGATGTTCGCCGATATTCTCCGCGGACGGGTGCGAATCTGAGCCAACGCGCTCAGCCCATGCGCTAGAATTCCAGCCATCCATTGACGGGAAATCATCATGAGCGAAATACCGACAGACCTGCGCTTTTCCGAAAGCCACGAGTGGGTCAGCCAGGAAGAGGAGGGGCTGGTCAAGATCGGCATCACAGATCACGCCCAGGAGCAGTTGGGCGACCTGGTGTTCGTCGAATTGCCGGAAGAGGGCGCGACCTTCGGACAGGGCGATGCCTGTGCGGTGATCGAGTCGGTCAAGGCGGCCTCGGACATCTACACCCCGGTCTCCGGTGAGGTGATCGCGGTCAACCAGGCCATCGTCGATTCCCCGGAGATCATCAACAACGATCCTTACGGCGATGGCTGGCTGTTTTCCGTCAAGCTCGAGGACGCCGCCGAGGTCGAGGGCCTGATGGACGCCGACGGTTACGGCGCCCACATCGAGGACTGATCGGGCGTGGGCCGCGTGGTCGGCTAGCGGCGCGTGCCGGCGAGTCGGTCGGCGGCGCGAATCGGCTCCGGCAGGCGGTAACGCGGCGTGCAATCCAGTACCAGGCGCGCGGCCGTTTCCAGGCTCACGCGGTGACCGCTGGAGACAAAAACCGGGCGTACGCCGGTGCGCGTGCGCAGCACCCGGCCGATGGTTTCTCCGCGATCGAGCAGCGCCGACGACGCGCCGCGCCGTTGCCCGGGCTCGCGCGCGCGCCCGCACAGGCGACTCTTGCCGACCCCGATGGTGCACAGGCCGGTCTCTACCCCCAGGTGACAGGCCACGCCGAAGCGGCGAGGATGGGCGATGCCCTGACCGTCGCAGAGTACAAGATCCGGTGTCGAGGACAACTGGTCCAGGGCGGCGAGCATGGCCGGCAGTTCGCGAAACGACAGCAGGCCGGGGATGTAGGGCAGGCGCGTTGGCAGTTCGGCGACCGCCTCGTCGAGCGGTTCCAGCCCCGGGTAGGACATCAGCACGACGGCTGCGCGCGTGGTCCGACCGCCGTCGGGAAAGGCTGCATCGACCCCGGCCACTGCACGCAGCCTTGCAGGCAGCGCGTCGTCGACGACGACCTGATCGGCCAGCCGGCGCTGCTGCTCGATCAGCTCCGAGGCCGCCGGTGGCCCGCCGTCCAGTTGCTCAGTACGACCAGCCAAGACGTCGGTAGACAAAGCCCATCAGCCAGGCCGGTCCGATCAGCAGAAAAGCCAGGTCCTGGAAGAAAGAAGGCTTCTTTCCTTCGATCTGGTGACCGACGAACTGTCCGATCCAGGCGCCGACGAAGACCACAAGGGCCACGGCCCACAGCGGCGCCGCCAGTCGGGCCTCCAGGAACCAGCACAGCGCCAGCGACCCCAGCATGAACAGCCCGACGCCGATCGAAAGGCGTGGAGACAGGGCGATGTACCAGAGCTGCACGAGCACAGCGACCAGAACGGCCCAGTTCATCCATTCGACCGGGCTGGGGATCGACCAGACCAGGGCGATGACCGACCAGAAGATCAGGGGCACGCAGATCCAGTGAATCAGCTTGTTGGTCGGGTTCTGATGGCTTTCGCCGTATTCGTCAAACCAGCTGTCGGCCGATCGCATCGCTGCGGCTCCTTTTAGTACTTGACGTTCCAGCCCTGATTCTAACCGCTGTGGCCGAAACGGGACTGCCAGACTTCCGACACGATCCGGCGCGCCGTGCTCAGGTCGACGTCATCGGCGTGGCGCTGCAGCCAGCAGACGTGGCGCGCCTGGATGACCCCGTTCCAGGCGGCCGTGAGCGCTTCTGCCTGCTCGCCCGACAGCCACCCGGCGCGAGCGAGCAGATCGATCTGCCGGTCGGTGCGCCGGGCTTCGATCAGCTCCGGTCTGGTCGCGGCCTGGCACAACAGGCCGGCCTCGGCGATGTACTGCAGGTCGGTCAGCAGTTTCTTGATCGCTGATTCAGCGCGATCGCGCTGCTGGCGAGCGCGCATTTCGAGTAGATCGTTCAGGACCCGGTCGGGATCGCGCGCCTGACAAAGGACCTGGTGGCGAATGCTGTCGAAACGATTTCCGAGGGTCTCGCTGCCGGCGACCCAGCGGGCCCGTATCAGCGCCTGGTGCTCCCAGGTCCAGGCCTGTTTGTTCTGGTAATCGCCGAAGCTGTCGACCCGGCTGACCAGCATGCCGGCGCGACCGTTGGGTCGCAGCCGGGTATCGATCTCGAACAGCCGACCGCCCGGCAGAGGCATCTGCATAAGGCTGATCAGCCGCTGGGCGGTTCGCAGCGGCGGTGGGTCGGAGCCATGCAGGAAGACCACGTCGAGGTCGGACTCGTAGTGCAGGGACCGGGCGCCGATATTGCCGTAGCCGATGATCGCAATATCGCTGTCGGCCGCCTCGAGCAGACGGAGGATTTCGGCGAGGATGGTTTCGGCGATCAGGCTCAGGCGTTCGGACGCCTCGAGCGGGGAAATTCGCTCGTCGAGTTCGGCCAGGGCCGTTCGCAGAAAGCCGGCCTGGCGCCAGCGACCGAGGCTGTTGAGGCTTTCTTCGATGTCATTCGGACTGGTTGCGGGCAGGGCCGGCAGATCCAGGCCGTGAATCGGATCGAGCAGGTCGTCGAGCAGCTGCGGTGCCTCGGTGATCCAGGTGCTGACTCGCTTGCTCAATGAGAACACCCTGACCAGGCGGGTCAGGGTTTGCGGCCGTTCATGCAGCAGCGAGAGGTAGGCCGATCGGCGACTGACTTGCTCGATCAGGCGCAAGAGCTCCGGCAGCAGCGCGTCGGTGCCGGCTTCGGCGGCCGTCGCGCGCAACAGTTCGGGCATCAGGCGTTCCAGCCTGCGATGGCCCTCTGCGCTCAGGCCTCGCCGGGTCAGGCGCTTGTCGAGCTGGGCAAGTTGCTGGCTCGCCTCGTCGGCATTCTCGAATCCCAGTTGCGCCAACCGCTTGCCAAGACCGTCCTGTGGTGGCCACAGCCCGGGCAAGGCGGCGGTCTCGTCGACCGGCGATCGGAAGCGCTCGCTGAATTGCGCGCCGATGCGCGCCTGGTGCGCCGCGGTTTCTTCTGCCAGCTCCACCCGGTCCGCCAGTCCCATCAGCGCGGCCAGACGCTCCAGCGCCTCAGGATCGCGCGGCAGGTGGTGCCCCTGGCGACCGGTCATGGCCTGCAGCCGGTTTTCCAGAATGCGCAGGAATCCGTAGGCCTGCTGCAGTTCGCGTGCCGGGTCGGCTTCGATCAGGCCGAGCGCGGTGCAGGCCTCCAGGCCGGGCAGGAAACCCGGTACGCGCAACATGCGATCGCGGCCTCCCCGCAGGATCTGCTGGCTCTGGACCAGAAACTCCGCGGCGCGAATGCCGTCCGGCCCGCGCTTGATGTCCAGCCCGTCCTGGCTGCGGGTCCCGGCCTCGATGCGGGCATGCAGCTCGCGCAAACTGTCGAAAATGCCGTAGTCGAGGTAGCGGCGATAGATGAAGGGCTCGATCGCCCTCAGAAGCCGCTTGCCGGCGTCGAGGTCACCCGCCACCGGGGCCGCCTTGAGCCACGCGTAGCGTTCCCAGGTGCGGCCCTCGGTCAGGAAGTATTGTTCCATCGCCTGCAGCGACCAGACCAGCGCCCCGGCATCGCCGAACGGCCTCAGGCGTGTATCGACGATCCAGACCCGACCGTGCGCGGTCACGGTGTCGAGTAGCCGGATCAGTTCACGCGCGACCAGCTGGTGGTAGCGGCCGGCATCGAGCCGGCGCGGGCCGGTGCTCTGGCCCCTGCCGTCGTAGGCCAGGACGATGTCGATGTCGGAGTTGAAATTGAGCTCGTCGCCGCCGAGCTTGCCGAGGCCCAGGATCGCCAGGCGCAGCCGGCGGCCGTCGTCGTCACGCAGTTCGCCGCAGCTTTTGTGCACCTGGTGTTCGGCGGCTGTCAGCGCCATGTCGAGGCAGTCGCGCGCCAGCGCCGAGATGGCGTGACCGGTATCGGCGATGTCGCTTGCACCGGCGAGGTCCTGCCACAGGATGTGCGTGGACTGCAGTTGTCGATACCGGCGCAGAGCGACTTCGGGCTCGGCAATGATTTCCTCGTCCGGCGGCCGGTTGAGAGCGACGGAAGGGTGCGGATGATCCGGAAAACGTCGCCAGGTCTCATCGACGAAGCGGCAGTGTGCCACCAGCCAGTCGGACGTCAATTCACCGACGGTGCGTTTCATGGTCGCGCACGTTC
>JAWLFD010000144.1:0-6082 GCA_041685745.1 Wenzhouxiangella sp. | reverse complement strand
GCGCATGTGGGCGATGTTGGAGCGGGTCCACTCGGCCGGCGGCACGCCGTTGGCCATGGCCGCGTTTTCGGCCGGCAGACCGAAGGCGTCCCAGCCCATCGGCTGCAGCACCCGCCGACCCTGCATGATCTGGAAGCGCGACATCACGTCGCAGATGGTGTAGTTGCGCATGTGGCCCATGTGCAGCTTGCCCGAGGGATAGGGAAACATGCTCAGGCAGTAGTAGCTTTCGCCATCTCCGCGCTCGGCGCGATGCAGCTGCTGCGACGCCCACAGCGCCTGCATGGCCGGCTCCAGTTGTGCCGGATGATAGGTTTCGGAGGTATCGGTCATGGGAGACAGTTGGTTGAGTCGTTCAGCACAGATGCTAAGTGTAAACGGCCGGGGCTCAGCCTGCTCTGATAGCATGACCGGCATGATCCCGACTCCCGAACGTCTGTGCATCGCCATGCCGCGCATGCTCTGTCTTGTGCTCACGGCCGTCTTGCTGGTCGGCTGCGGTTCGCGCCAGGCGCAGGATTCGCTGGTCGGTTCCACCGCCCAGCGCCTGGTCAGTTACGCCATCGACGACGTCGCCGCTGCCCTGCCCGCCGCTGATTTCGTCGATTTGTCCGGGCAGCGTCTGCGGATCGATTCGCACTTTCTGGGCGAAACCAGGCTGCGCTACTATGCCGATCGCCGGCTGGCGCTGGAACTTCAGTCGCGCTTCGGCATCGAGGTGGTTTCAGGCGGCGGACCGGTCGATCACGTACTGACCGTCTTCTACACCTCGCTGGGCACCGATCAGGGCCACCGTGGTTTCTTCTTGCCGCTGGGCTTCGTGCCCGGCCTGGACGAAGCCACCCGGCTCAACCTGGTCACGCTCGAGCAGTTCCACGGCGTGGCCGAGCTGTACTACTACCTGGACCACGAACGTGCCGACGAGGTCTTGCGCGCGCGCCGGCAAACCGACGCGCTGGGCCTGCCGATCATCACCATTCCGCTCAGCACCCTGCCGTAAGCGGATACGTCTTGTTCCGGTCCAGTCAGGAATGGAAACTCCCATTACGCGAGCGAACACCGATGCCTGAAAACGCCCGATCAGCCAGCCCCGCCCCCGCGACGGTCGAGTCCATCGAACATTTCGTGACCATGATCACCGAGGCCACCGCGCCGCTGACCGGCGGCGATTATTTCCGCACCCTGGTCGCCCGCCTGGCCCGCTCGCTCGGCGTCGAGGTCGCGCTGGTGACCGAATGCCTGGACTACCCGGAAAACCACGTCCGCACGCTCGCGCTCTGGCATGGATCGGATTTTTCCGAGGACATCACCTTCGACCTGGTCGGCACCCCGTGCCAGGACGTGATCAACGGCGGTGAATTCTGCTTCTACCCGGAAGGCATGAACCGACTTTTCCCGGAATGGGCCAGCGAGGAAGGCGGGATCGAGAGCTTTATCGGCATTCCGGTGTTCGCCCCCTCCGACGGCCGGACCGTGGGCCACATTGCCGTCTACGACCAGGGGCGCATGGACAGCGATCGGATCGTCGAGTCGATGTTTCGCATCATCGCCGCCCGGGTCGGGGCCGAAATCGAGCGCATGCAGGCCGAACAGGCCCTGCGCGACAGCGAAGCCCGGGCCCGCCAGCACCTCAGCCAGCTGGCCCACGTCTCCCGGCTCGGAGCGTTGGGCGAAATGGCCTCGGCGCTGGCCCACGAAATCAACCAGCCGCTGACCACGCTGACCACCTACGGCCAGACCTGCCTGCACCTGCTCGACCGGCCCGATCCGGATCTCGGCGCTGTCCGGAGCGCGCTGGAGAAGTCGCTGGAAGGGGCCTGCCGGGCCAAGGAAGTGGTCAAGCGCCTGCGCGCCTACGTCAGCCGCGGCGACATCAAGACCCGCCTGATCCCGGTCCAGCGGCTGCTCGACGACTGCCTGGTCCTGCTCCAGACCGAAGCCCGGCATCATCAGGTCGAACTGGTGCTGGACCTGCCCGCCGACCTGCCGCCGATCCGGGTCGATACCGTGCTCATCCAGCAGGTGCTGCTCAATCTGGTGCGCAATGGGGTCGATGCCATCAACCACTCCGAGGAATCCGAGCGCCGGATCGACCTGTCGGTCCGCGCCGATCCCGATGGCCAGGTGGTCTTCGAGGTCGGCGACAGCGGTACCGGCATCGTCGAGGATATGCTGCCGCGCCTGTTCGAACCGTTCGCCAGCAGCCGGCAGGACGGGCTCGGCATCGGGCTGTCGCTGTGCCGCTCGATCCTCGAAGCCCACGGCGGTCGGTTGTGGCTGGCCGACACCTCGGCCAGCGGCACCCGCTTCCGCTTCAGCATCGTGGCCGACGGCGAGCACTGTCTGCAGGACTCAGGCCGGGAGAGCGCCCGGGAGACGGCGCTCGGTTGACAGCCGGTTTTTCAACTGCTGGCGGGCCCGATGCACTCGGGTCATCGCGGCGCTGCGGCTGATCCCCAGCCGCTCGGTGATCTCGGCGATCGAGCAGCCCAGATAGGCCTGCAGGCGCAGGGGTTCGGCGTACTTTTTCGGCAGGCGGTCGAGCTCGAACCGAATCTGGCTGTGCAGGATGCGGGTTTCGGCGTCGACCTGGTCGTTGTCGGCCACCTGGCGGTCCTCGATGTCGACCAGCTCAAGCCGCTTGCGCTCGAAACGACGCGCGTTCTCGCGTCGCAGGGTCGTCATCAGCCAGGGCTTGACCGCGGCGGCGTCGCGCAGCTGATCGATACTGCGCCAGGCCCGGATCATCGTTTCCTGGACCAGGTCCCTGGCGACTTCGCGGTCGCCGGTCAGCCAGCAGCCGAAGCGGAACAGGTCGTCGGCGTGCGATTCCACCAGGGCTTCGAAACGGGCGGTGTGATGGGTTGCGGGCATGTCTGCTCTCCTGTCCTTGGTTGACGTTGAGCGACAGTATTCCGCCCGACAGGGGCTGTGACCATACGGAATTCTACGGGTCCGTAGAAGTACTTAAGGATACTTTCGAGGCCGTTTCAAAGCAGCCAGTCGCGGTAGCTGTGGCTGGACAGCACCATGCGCACCAGGTCCGATCCGTTACGCGCCTCGAGCTTGTCGAGGACGTTGGCGCGGTGGATCTCCACGGTCCGCACGCTGATATCGAGATCGGCGGCAATCAGCTTGTTGAGCTTGCCTTCGAGCATGCCTTCCATCACTTCGCGCTCGCGCGGCGTGAGCTTGGCCAGGCGGACCTCGACGTCGGCGACGGCCGCCAGTTCGGCCTGACCGGCCCGATCGATCTCCAGGGCGTTGTCGAGCTTTTCGAGCAGCAGTTCGGCATCGAACGGCTTTTCCAGGAAATCAAGCGCGCCGGCCTGGACGGCGCGCACCGCGGTGCGGATATCGCCGTGGCCGGAGATGAACACCACCGGCATCGTGACGCCGGCCTCGCGCAGCCGTTTCTGCAGCGACAGCCCGTCCAGGCCCGGCATCTTGACGTCCAGCAGCAGACAGCCGCGATGGTCCGGCCGGAGCGCGGCGAGCATGGCCTCGGCCGATTCGAACAGCCGGTAGTCGATCTGGTGGCTGTCGAGCATGAACCCGATCGCCTCGCGCACCGCCAGGTCGTCATCGGCGACCCAGATCCTGGCGGTGTCAGAGTCACTGGACATGGCCTGCTCTCCCTTGCGACGATTCGACCCCAGCGGGCAGGCAAGGCCGGTGACCCTGCCGACTCCCTCCGGCCTCATCGCTCAGGCCCTCTGCGCGGCATACCAACCATAGCCGGTATACCCCAGCAATCCGGCGCTGAGCAACAGCAGCACGATACCCCAGGACGGGATCAGGAAAACGCCGATCACGCCGAAAATCAGAGCCGCCAGCCCGAAAGCCGCCCGGTCCTGCTCGCGCTCGAGGAACTGGCCCTGGCGACCCGAGAGCTTGCTCAGCAGGTGGTCAAGGCTGAGCTTGCCGCCGCCCCAGAACACCAGCGGCAGGATCATGGCCAGAAACAGGAAAGGAATGCGGAAATTGCCGCGGAATTCGCCATCATCCATCACCCGCGAGACCGAATAGCCTTCCCAGAGCTGGCCGAGGCTGTCCCAGGAAGCGGGCCAGTGCATCGCGGCGATGGCGACCACGGTAATGACCAGTAAGGAGAAGGCGAAAAACCGGGTGAACAGGCCCAGGAGAACGGCGATCGCTGCGAGCAGTTCGCCCCAGGTCACCATCACCCAGTTCATGTTGGCCGACAGCAGGCCGAACGGCAACACGAAATCCTGGTTGGCAAACCAGGTCGGCGCTTCGGTGCCCACCTTGAACTTGCCGTAGCCGGCAGTCCAGAATTCATAGGCCAGCAGAAGTCGCAGGCCCAGCGGGGCGACCCAGTCGCCGCTGGCGCGCAGTCTCTGGGTCAATTCGTCGTAGAACTTCAGGATCATCGGACTCACTCCTCTGTGATGGTCGGTCAAGCAGCCAATACCGCTGCGCTGCAAGGCCGACCTCGAGACGAGTGGTTCAGGCGTTCGATCGGAACCGGATCACTTCGCGGTCGCCAAGATGTTTCAGCATCTCCGAACCCGCCTTGACGACCTTGTCCGGCGGACTGATGCTCAACTCGTCGGCCAGCGCTTGCAGTAAAACCAGACCGGTCGAGCCGGCTTTGGCTTGCGCCAGCAGGAGGAATCTCGCGGTCAAATCGTTGACCCGTTCAAAAGCAACCTCATCGTCGTGGCGACGGTAAACCAGCAGATTGATGGGCTGGGCCAGCGGTTCGGACGGATTGAACTTCGGCCCGATCCGGTGCACGGGCCAGTGGTACCGAGCGCTCTGCAGGCTGGGATTGAGGTCAAGGTGGCAGCGCGTGATTTCCTCCGGCGCGGGCACCGGCTCGGGCACTTCAGCTGCGTGCAGCCGGGCCAGGGTTTCTAAGTATTCCCAATGAATCAACTCGGCCATCCAGGGACGTTCGGTCAGCCAGTGCGCGCCGGCGCCGGCAATGAAAGCGAGCATCTCGCTGCCGATTTCGGGGAACAGCGGCGTGGTCGCGCGATGCTCGACCATGAGCTCGCGGATCAGGCGATCCCACTCGGCATCCTCGAGCATGCGCCGAAGCACGGGAAAGTTTTTCGCCATGAGGTTGCGCAGGTTGCCGAAGAACAGGCGCCGGTAGATGGCCAGGCGGCGCTCCTCGATGCCGGCCGGTGCCGGGTTGTGCTCGGGGTCGCGCAGGTAGGCGGCAAACTCCTCTTGCAGCCGGAGCTGGCGCTCAGGCGGCGTGCTGGTCGCGCTTGTCGGCTTGTTCATGCTGAAGGCGGGCGATGGTGGAGACTTCGGCCAGCAGTTCCGGCACGGGCGGGAAGTTGAAATCTCTTTCCAGCACCGTCGGTGCGGCGCCGACAATACCGTAGGCGTGCTGCAGCAGGCCCCACACCGGGTCGGCCACGGGCGCGCCGTGGGTGTCGACGATGAGGTCATCGGCTTCATGGTGATGGCCGGCCACGTGCAGGTAGGCCACGCGCTCGTGCGGCAGCCCGGCCAGGAACGCATCGGCGTCATAGCCGTGGTTGACGCTGTTGACGTGGACGTTGTTGACATCGAGCAGCAGCAGGCAGTCGGCCCGCTCACAAACCTGGTTGATGAACTCCAGCTCCGTCATCTCGGTGGCCACCGGTGCGTAGTAGGAGATGTTCTCGACCGCGATTTGCCGGCCGAGCGCGTCCTGCACCTGGCCGATGCGATCGGCCACCCACTGCACCGTTTCGGGCAGAAACGGCAGCGGCATCAGGTCGTACAAATGACCGTGCTCGGAGCAGTAACTGAGATGCTCGGAAAAACAACGGACCTCGTGCTCGTCGAGAAATGCCCGCAGGCGCTTCAGGTAACCCTGATCCAGCGGCTCCGGCGCCCCGATGGACAGAGACAGGCCGTGACAGACCAGCGGAAAGCGTTCGGTGTACCACGCCAGCTGTCGGCGCAGACGACCGCCGACGCCGATCCAGTTTTCCGGCGCCAGTTCCAGGAATCCGACCTCGCTCAGATCGGCATCCTGCAGCGGGCCCAGCAGGGCCCGCCGCAGTCCGAGTCCGGCGCCGTGCACCGGGTGATCGATCGAAGACATGATCAAACC
>JAWLFD010000007.1:0-24976 GCA_041685745.1 Wenzhouxiangella sp. | reverse complement strand
AATCATTCGTCTCCTCCCAGATGTTCTTCCAGCGACCGCTGATCGGCGGTCAGGCTGTCGTGCACCACGGTGGCGAAGACCACCAGCAAACCGATCCCGGCAATAACAAGGCCGAACCGGATCGGCAACGGCAGGTCCAGCAGTAGCGGCCAGACCTGACGCAGCGGCTCGATGAACCAACTCGCCGCCAGCAGCAGGCCGGCGGCAATCAGCAGAAAACCGACGATCCGCAGCAGCCTAATCATCCAGCAAATTCCCTTCCGTTTGCGCCGCTTGCATCCGCTCCAGAATCAGCGAGACCATGACCAGCCCCAGTCCTGCCAGCGCCACGGCCAGCCCAATCGTGATTTGTGCCGGCCAGTCCAACAACAGGATCAACCGCCAGGCCCCCCAATAAAAGGTATAGGCCGCCGCAAACACCAGGCCGCCACGCCACATCACCACGCCAACCATGCGCCACCGCTCGACTGTTGCGTTGTTCCGGGTCCCAGAGCGATTCATTGTCTGACTATGCCATCTTGCTGCCCGCCAGTCATCTGCCCCAAGTCATGGCCAGGCGTCGCCCACCTTGCTGTCAGCACGCTGGCGGGCAATGTGCGACGCTTGGCGCTCTTTCAACCGGTGCATGCCGTAGATGTTCCGCTATTTCGAAACCCGCGTTGATCCCTACCCCGACGGCGAGCCTGTTCAGCCGCCGCGCGGACTCATGGCCTTTCTCTGGGCCGGGACCGAAGGCCTGCGCCCCTACCTTCTGGGCATGACGCTGCTGACCGCCGCGGTGGCGGCGTTCGAGGCCGCGCTGTTCTGGATGCTCGGGCGGGTGGTGGACTGGCTTTCGGCGGTCGAGCCCGACGCGCTGTGGGCCGAACACGGAACGACCCTGCTGCTGCTGGGGGCGGTCGTTCTCGGCAGCACGATCCTGGTCGGCCTTCAGACCCTGCTCAAGCACCAGACCCTGGCCGGCAACTTCCCCATGCGTCTGCGCTGGAATTTTCACCGCCTGATGCTTGGCCAGTCGATGGGTTTTTACCAGGACGAATTCGCCGGCCGGATCTCGGCCAAGGTCATGCAAACCGCGCTGGCCGTGCGCGATACGGTGCTGACCCTCACCGACATCATGGTGTTTGTCACCATCTACTTCGTCACCATGCTGTTGATCGTCGGCGGTTTCGACGCGCTGATGCTCGTGCCGTTCCTGATCTGGCTGGGGTTGTACGCGCTGATCCTGCGGTTTTTCGTGCCGCGCCTGGCCCGGGTGTCTGAACGCCAGGCCGATGCACGGGCCTTGATGACCGGGCGCATCACCGATGCCTACACCAACATCGCCACGGTCAAGCTGTTCTCGCACGGCGGGCGTGAGGCGGCCTACGCGCGCGGGGCCATGGGTGAGTTTCTCGGCACGGTACACGCGCAGATGCGCCTGGTCTCGGGCATGGAGACCGTGATCCACTTTTTGAGCATGAGCCTGATCCTGAGCATCGGCGGGGTCGCGCTGTGGCTGTGGACCCAGGGCCAGGTCGGCGTCGGAGCGCTGGCCGCAGCGACCGCCATGACGCTTCGGCTCAACGGCATGTCGCACTGGATCATGTGGGAGATGGCGCGCCTGTTCGAGCAGATCGGCACCGTCCAGGACGGCATCAACACCCTGTCCCGGCCACACCTGATCCGCGACCATCCAGAAGCCGGTGCGCTGTGCGTGCCGCGCGGCGAGGTGCGCTTCGAGTCGGTCGGCTTTGCCTATCCCGGCCACGACGGGCCCGGCAAGGTGGTGATCGACGATCTGGACCTGGTCATTCGTCCGGGCGAGAAGATCGGCCTGGTCGGGCGCTCGGGCGCCGGAAAATCGACCGTCGTCAACCTGCTGCTGCGCTTTTTCGAACCCCAGGGCGGCCGCATCGCCATCGATGACCAGGACATCGGCACAGTCAGCCAGAACAGCCTGCGCGCGAATATCGGCGTGGTCACCCAGGACACCTCCCTGCTCCATCGATCGGTGCGCGACAACATTCGCTACGGCCGGCCCGAGGCCACGGACGAGCAGATCATCGCCGCCGCCCGCCGCGCCGAGGCCTGGGACTTCATCGAGGGTCTCAACGATGCCTCGGGACGACAGGGCCTGGATACGCATGTCGGCGAGCGCGGGGTCAAGCTGTCCGGCGGTCAGCGCCAGCGTATCGCCATTGCCCGGGTGATGCTCAAGGACGCGCCCATCCTGGTCCTCGATGAGGCCACCAGCGCGCTGGACTCGGAAATCGAAGCCGCCATCCAGGACAGCCTGTATCGGCTGATGGAAGGCAAGACCGTGATCGCCATCGCCCATCGCCTCTCGACCATCGCGGCCATGGACCGGCTGGTGGTGATCGACGCCGGGCGCATCGTCGAGCAGGGCCGGCATGAAGAGTTGCTGGCCGCCGACGGGCTGTATGCGCGCCTGTGGGCGCATCAGAGCGGGGGCTTCCTGGCCGAATCGCTCGATGCAATCCCGACTTGATCAGAGGGTGAACAGACGGAAGCCTTCCATTTCTGCCGCCTGACCGAGCCGTTGATCCAGGCAGACGAACCCCTGACCCTCCGGCTGATCTTCAAAAAGCACCAAGGCGGCGGCGAGCTGCCCCGCGTCTGCGGCTCTCAAGGGATAACGGGCGAGCAGGCGATTGGCCTGGCGTCTTACTGCCAGGGTATCGGTGATTTCATCCCACTGCTCGGCCAGCAACGACAGTCGAGCCAGCACATCCCGCCGCTCGACCGAGTTCAGGCGACCCTCCCGGAATCGCCGCTCGACCGCACTGGTGATCTCTACCGCCGACCAGGCCCAGGTCACGATCAGGGGATCGTCTTCGAGCCAACGACGGGCTTGCGGACTTGTCGCCTCGCTGACCAGCAATGGGACCAGCGCCGAAGCATCCCAGTACTTCAAAGTCGATCTGTCCGCTCGTCGTCCAAGGCGTGGCCCAGGTCGACCGAGATCGCCAGAGGCTCCAGGGAACAATCCATCCCCGACCCCGGGCGAAGAATCCCGGATGCAACCAGTCGCCGCCGACGCTGATTATCGGCCTCGTTCTCTTCAACCCGATCAACGTCGAGTGACACCAATCGAGCGACCGGCTTGCCCCGGTCCAGAACCTGAACTTCGCCGCCCTGGCGAACTTCGCGCAGATAGGCCGACAGTCGGGCTTTCAGTTGGGATACAGATGCTGTGCTCATAGTTGACTATAATAGTCAGTCTAAAAAGACCTGACAAGCCCAATGCGGCCGAGCACGCTTCCATGGGAAATGAACACAGGCTGGCCTTCAAATGAATGACATCAGCATCCGAGACCGAATAAAGATCGAGTTTCGACAGCACGTTGCGGTTGTCACACTGGCCCGACCCGACAAGTACAACGGTCTCGATATGGCCATGATGCTGGCATTGGACGAGGCAGTCAGAACCTTGCGCAAGCGGCGCGGGATCCGGGCGGTGGTCCTGCATGGCGCCGGGCCGGCCTTCTGCGCCGGGCTGGACTTTGCCAGCGTGTTGCGTCGGCCCGGCAAGCTGGTCGCCGGCTTTCTGCCGTGGTGGCGCAAGGCCAATCTGTTTCAGCGCCTGTGCCTGGGCTGGCGCGACCTGGACGTGCCGGTAATCGCCGCCACCCACGGCTACTGCTTTGGCGGCGGCCTGCAGCTGGCCCTGGGCTGCGACTTCCGCATCAGCGCGCCGGACTGCCGGTTCTCGATCAAGGAAATCGAATGGGGCCTGATTCCGGACATGGGCGCCAGCGTGACCCTGCGCGAGCTGCTGCCGGCCGACCAGGCCCTGGAGCTGACCCTGACCGGCCGCCGGTTCGACGCCCGCGAGGCGCTGGACAAGCACCTGATCACGCGCATCGACCATGACCCGCTCAACGCCGCCCTGGCGCTGGCCGAAACCATCGCCGCCCACTCACCCGATGCGGTGGCTGCAGCCAAACGCCTGCTTCAGCAGACCCGGGTCCTGTCCGAACGCCGCGCCCTGCGGCGCGAACGCTGGCTGCAGCTTAAAGTCCTGCTCGGCAGCAATCAGCGCGAGGCGATGCGCTCACGGCTGGAAAAGCGCACGCCGCGGTTCAAGGATCGCTGAGGGGTCGAAGGCCGACTTCAAGGTCGGAGTGTTGGAACGAGCGCAGCACTCATTCACCGTTGCCGTAGGACTGGTCGGTATCGCTGGTTTCCTCCGTGCCGGTATGGCGGGGATCGATGCGACCTTCGATCCAGCCTCGCACGCGGCGGCGCTTGGGCCAGCGGGTCAGCTGTTCGGTATGAATGCTTCGGGCGCGAATGACGGTGCTGGCGCCATCGTGTTCGAGGAAATACTGCCGGCTGGCGCCGATATGGGTTTTGCTTGGGCCGTGGGTGACGGCGACCGAGATGCTGAGCTCGTCGATTTTTTTGAGTTCGTTGTCGAAATCCTCCTGGCGTTCGTCCTTGTCGGCGTCCGAACGACGCCCGAGGATGATTTCGGCAAAGGTGCCCAGGATCAGGTAGCCGCCGGGCTGGATCGGACCCTGGCGAAGACGGGTCTGAACATTGCGATCGTCCGGCGTCAGACGCTGATAGTCCAGCACGTAGCGCCGGGCATTGCCCTCCTTGCCGACGATCCTGGCCAAAACGCACTCCAGGTGGACCGGCTCCTGGCTCATGTTGACGAACATGCAAAGCGCATTGGGGGCATTTTCATGCGCATGGTGAATGATCAGAAACGGCCGGCTCGCCCGGCGGAACTGCATCAGCGCCAGCTGCAGATAGGCGATCCAGATCACGACCATGAGCACGCTGGTCGCTGCCGTGATCACCGATGGACTCAGGCCGTTGAACTCCAAGGCGTCTCCTCAAGCATGGCTATCAGGCGCGCCACCACCCTCAGCCGTCGGCAAATTCCAGCTTCACTCGCCGATTCATCCGCCCCTTCTTTTCGATCTTGCGCACCCGCACGGGGCCGATCTCGGACGTTTGCCTGACGTGGGTGCCGCCGCAGGGCTGGAGGTCGACGCCGGGGATTTCCAGCAGGCGGATGCGGCCGGCGCCTCTGGGGGGTTGGACGGACAGGGTCTTGACCAGCTCGGGCTGGGCGTCGAGTTCGGCGTCTGTGATCCAGCGTTCGCCGACCGGGTGGTCCTGTTCGATCAGTTTGTTCAGTTCGGCCTCGACTTCGGCCTTGTCGGGGGCGTCGGGCAGGTCGAAGTCCAGGCGTCCCGAGCCGTCGCCGACCTGGCCGCCGGTGACCGGATAGGGCAGCACGGCCGAGAGCAGATGCAGGCAGGTGTGCATGCGCATCAGGCGATGGCGGCGCTGGAAGTCGATTTCAGCCGTCACGTCGGTGCCGGGTTCCGGGGCGGTCGCGCCCTCGGCCAGGACGTGGACGATGCGGCCTTCCGTATCGGCCACGGTGTCGACCACCGCGGCACTGCCGTCGTGCCAGCGCAGCTGACCGGTATCGCCCGGCTGGCCGCCGCCGACCGGATAGAACACGGTGGCGTCCAGAATCACGCCGCGCTCGGTGATCGCCTCCACCCTGGCCGGGCAGTGGCGACGGTAGGCATCTTGCGTATAGAGGCGCTCGGTCATGGCGTACAGCCTCCCGGTATCCGGCAACTATCTACAATGCCTATGGTTTGCATGAGAACAATCAATTTAAGTTATCGAGGTGCGGACCGTATACTAGGGGGCATCAATTCAGGGCGGATGTCAAGTTCCGACCCGCCCCTTGATCTCGTTCCCATCAAACACAAGCCTTTAGGAGGGTTTATGGATCAGGTAGCAAAATGTCCCGTCATGCACGGTAGCCGCACGCGTCTGGGCGGCGGCGGCGGTGGCCCCAGCGACTGGTGGCCCGACCAGCTCAATCTGCGCATTCTGCATCAGCACACCCCGGCGGCCAACCCGCTGGGCGAGGACTTCGACTACGCCGAAGAATTCCAGAAGCTCGACCTGAAGGCGCTCAAGAAGGACCTGGCCGACCTGATGACCGACTCCAAGGAGTGGTGGCCGGCCGACTACGGCAACTACGGGCCGTTCATGGTTCGCATGGCCTGGCACGCGGCCGGCACCTACCGCACGGCCGACGGCCGCGGTGGCGCCTCGGCAGGCGAGCAGCGCTTTGCCCCGACCAACAGCTGGCCGGACAACGCCAACCTCGACAAGGCCCGCCGCCTGCTGTGGCCGGTCAAGCAGAAGTACGGCAACAAGATTTCCTGGGCCGACCTGTTCATCCTGGCCGGCAACGTCGCGATGGAAAACATGGGCTTCAAGACCTTCGGTTTCGGTGGCGGCCGCGCCGACATCTGGTCGCCGGAAGAAGACGTCTACTGGGGTGCCGAAGACGAGTGGCTGGGCAACAAGCGCTACAGCGGCGATCGTGAACTGGCCAACCCGCTGGCCGCGGTTCAGATGGGCCTGATCTACGTCAACCCGGAAGGCCCGGACGGCAACCCGGATCCCAAGGCCTCGGCAAGGGACATCCGCGAAACCTTCGCCCGCATGGCGATGAACGACTATGAAACCGTCGCCCTGACCGCCGGTGGCCACACCTTCGGCAAGTGCCACGGTGCCGGTGACGCCGCCCACGTCGGCCCCGAGCCGGAAGCAGCGCCGATCGAGAAGATGGGCCTGGGCTGGGAGAGCAGCTACGGCTCCGGCAAGGGCAGCGACACCATCACCAGCGGCATCGAAGGCGCCTGGACCCCGAACCCGACCGAATGGAACATGGACTACTTCACCGTCCTGTTCAAGTACGACTGGAAGCTGATCAAGAGCCCGGCCGGCGCCTGGCAGTGGGTGCCCAAGGATCTGGCCGCCGAAGACCATGCGCCGGACGCCGAGGATTCGTCGAAGAAGGTCGGCATCATGATGACCACCGCCGACATGGCCATGCGCGAAGACCCGGAGTACCGCAAGATCTCCGAGCACTTCCTCAACAACCCGGACGAGTTTGCCGACGCCTACGCCCGCGCCTGGTTCAAGCTGACCCACCGCGACATGGGACCCAAGGCCCGCTACCTCGGCGAAGAAGTGCCCGACGAAGACCTGATCTGGCAGGACCCGGTCCCGCCGGTCGACCACGAACTGGTCAGCGACGCCGACATCGCCGAGCTCAAGGGCAAGATTCTCGACACCGGAGCGTCGGTCTCAGACCTGGTTTTTGTCGCCTGGTCATCGGCGGCTACCTTCCGCAACTCCGACAAGCGCGGTGGTGCCAACGGTGCGCGCATTCGCCTGGCCCCGCAGAAGGATTGGGAAGCCAACGAGCCGGAGCGTCTGGCCAAGGTCCTGGGCGCCCTGGAAGGCGTTCAGACAGCCTTCAACGATGCCCAGACCGGCAACAAGAAGGTCTCGCTGGCCGATCTGATCGTGCTCGGCGGCGTTGCTGCCATCGAGAAGGCGGCGCGCGATGCCGGCCAGGACGTCAGCGTGCCCTTCTACCCGGGCCGCACCGACGCGACCGAAGAGCAGACCGATGCCGACTCGTTCGATCCGATGAAGCCCGAAGCCGACGGTTTCCGCAACTACCGGCGCACGGCCTTCACCGTCTCCGATGAGGAAATGCTCGTCGACCGCGCCCAGCTGCTCGGCCTGTCCGCGCCGGAAATGACCGTCCTGGTCGGCGGCATGCGGGCACTCGACGCCAACCACGGCGGTAGCCGCAACGGCGTGTTCACCGACAAGCCCGGTACCCTGACCAATGACTTCTTCGTCAACCTGGTCGACATGGGCACCGAGTGGAAGCCGGTCGGTGGCGATGGCTACCTGTTCGAAGGCCGTGACCGTGATAGTGGTGAAGTCAAGTGGACCGGTACCCGGGTCGACCTGATCTTCGGCGCCAACTCGCAGCTGCGGGCGATCTCGGAAGCCTATGCCCAGGAAGATGCCAAGGAGAAGTTCGTCAAGGACTTTGCCAAGGCGTGGGCCAAGGTGATGAACGCCGATCGTTTCGATCTGAAGGCCTGATCGACTTCGCCCGACTCGGGCGAGCAAGAAACAGCCCCGGCTTCGCGCTTGCGCAGCCGGGGTTTTTTTGTGCCGGCACGAAGGCCCTTTGCCAGGAATCGCGGGAAGCTTAGAATGTCAGCTTCCATTTCCGCTCACGCCGGCCTGCGTCCGGCCATGGAGTCACCATGCATCGATTCTCTGCCGGCTCGGCCCTTTCTCTGTGCTTCATCCTCAGCCTGGCGCTGACCGGCCAGGTACCGGCCCAGCCCGGCCCCGGCGAAGGCCCGGACGAAAACCTCGAAGCGATCGAACCGGCACCGGAGCCGATTCGCATCGGCCTGGCCGGTGAGTATCCGGCCGATATCGCCCGCTACCTGCTGGTCCAGGGGGTTTCCGGCGCCCAACTCTCACCCAGTGGCGACCATGTCGCGGTCTCGAAGTCGATCACCGGCGAGCCGCAGCTGTGGCTGATTCCCACGGACGGCGGCCAGGCCCGCCAGCTGACCTTTGGCAACGGCATCACTTTTTTCCGCTGGGCGCCCGACGGGCAAAGCCTGATCTATGGCGCCGACAACGCCGGCGATGAGCAGGAAGCCTATTTCCGGATCAGCGTCGATGGCCAGACCGAGGCCGAGGTGGTCCCGGCGCTCGCAGGTGCCTTCCGCGCCTTCGGCGGCGTTCTGCAGGACAACCGGCACATCGTGTTCGCCTCGACCGAACGCAACGGACTGGACTTCGACATCTACGTGCGCGATCTGGAGACCGGTGAGCAGCGCATGCTCTACCAGGGCGAGTTCGCCTTCTGGCCGCGCTCGATCTCGCCGGACGGAAAGTCGTTGCTCATGACCCAGGCGGTGGGCGAGGATTCCAACAACCTGTTCCTGGTCGATATCCAATCAGCCAAGGTCACAACGCTGTCCCAGCCCGAGCGCCGCGCCGATACCGCTGACGGCGGCTTTGCCTGGACGGCCGACGGCAAGGCGGTCTTCCACGGCTCCAACGAGGGCCGCGAATTCCGCGCCCTGGTCCGTCGCGAGATCGCCAGCAACGAAGTCTCGGTGATCGCCGCTCCGGAGCAGGATGTCGGCAACATCCAGCTGTGCGGCGACAACGATCGCTTTCTGATCTGGACCACCAACGAAGATGGCTTTTTCCGCCTGCATGGTCGAGACCTGGCCGACAACCGCGCACTTCAGATACCGACGGTCCCCAACGGTGTGTATTCGCTGTCCTGCCCGGCCGGCAGCCCGGTCGCGGCACTGGTGGTCAACGGCACGACCACGCCGGGGGATCTGCTGCTGTGGGACCTGGCCGCCGGGACGGCGGACACCCTCTGGGCGGCCAACCTGGCCGGGCTCGACCCCGACCGCCTGGTCGCACCCGAGTCGGTTCGGATGCCGGCCCGCGACGGCGTGATGCTGCAGGGCCTGCTCTACCTGCCGCGCGACGATGCCCGTCTGGATGACGGGCCGCCGCCGGTGGTATTCGATGTCCACGGCGGCCCCACGTCCCAGTCGGTCGCCAGCTTCAACGCCTCGACCCAGTACCTGGTCAACCGCGGCATCGCCGTGTTCCGCCCCAACATCCGCGGCTCGACCGGTTTCGGCCACACCTACGTCACCCTGGACGACCAGGAGCGCCGACTCGACAGCATTCGCGACCTGGTCGACATGCTGGCCTTCTTCGAACAGGACGGCCGCGTCGATGCCAGCCGTGCGATCGTGCGCGGCGGCTCCTACGGCGGTTACGCGGTCAACGCGGTGCTCGCCAACCATCCCGACAGCTTCATGGCCGGGGTCTCGCTGTTCGGCGTGGCCGACTGGGTCACCGGCCTGGAAGTCGCATCGCCGGCGCTCAAGGCCTCCGACATCATCGAATACGGCGACATCCGCGAGCAGCGCTGGCAGGAGTTCTACAGCACCTATTCACCGATTCGCCAGGCCGACCGGATCAAGGTCCCGGTGCTGTACTCGCACGGCGTCAACGACCGCCGGGTCGAAATCTATGAGACCGAAGTGATGGTGCGCACGCTGCGCGGCAACGGCATCGATGCCCCCTACATCCGCTTCCGGGACGAAGGCCACGGCTGGCGCCGCTTGTCCAACCGCCTGTTCTACGCCCGGCGCGAGGCGGAATTTCTGCTGGAACAGTTCGGGATGCGGGCAATCGACGAGTAAATACATCCACAGAACCTCGCATTTCCTTGATTCATGGTCGTTCTTCGCTACAATCAGGCGGTTGTTTACCGAGAAAGCAGCTGATGGCTCGAATCAAGGAAGTCGAATTCTGGGGATTCAAGGACGCGCTCAGACGCGCTCTCGATTCTGGACGCAAGATCGAGCCCAGCGACAAGGACGAGTGGCGCAGCTATCTGCGTTCGCGGCGCATGAGCGAGCCGATGATGGAAGAGTTCGCCAAGTCCAGATTCATGGCGTTCGAGAAAGTGATCATTCTTGATGACCCCGACTGGGAGGGCTTCTACATGTACTCCGACGATGACGAGGGGGCGATCTTCTGGGAGGCCTGAGCGCGGCTGCAGTCCCGCAGCCGCGCCCGTTCAAGCCGCCTCAAGCCGGAGCACGATGGCGGTGCAGTTGTCGCTGGATCCCTGCTCGATGGCCTGAGCGACGAGTTCTCGGGCCGGGTCGTGGCTTTCGACCAGGATCCGGCTCATGACGCCATCCTGCAGGCTGCCGTAGACCCCATCCGAGCACAGCAACCAGACATCTCCGCACCGCGCCTGGCTGGAAATCATGTCGATTTCAAGCGCCGGTGTGACCCCGACGGCCCGGGTAATGGCGCCGGAGAAATCCTCGTCCACGGCAACGCCACGCTCGGCATACTCCTCGGCCACGCTGTGATCCCGGCTGATCATGCGCAAGCGACCCTCGCGCAAGCGATAAGCGCGGCTATCGCCCGCCCAGAACACCGTTGCACGCCCGTCCTGCAGGAGCAGCCCGACCACGGTGCTGCCGACGCACGTCAGACCCTGGGTTCGGGTGTATTCGAGAAGATGCGCGTTGCTTTCCCGAAGACAGCGTTCGATGTCACGAGTCCGGCTGCCGGCCGCCCCGGCAAAACGCATGTCGCGCAGGCGGGCAACGATGTCAGCGGATGCGTAATCCCCGGCATCGTGGCCACCCATTCCGTCGCACACGACCCACAGCCCGCAGTCCGGCAAGGCCAGCAAATCGTCTTCGTTGTGCGAGCGCACCGTGCCGGTGTCGGAATGCAGGAACTGCCGGACCCGGAGCGCCGGACGCACGCTCAAACCCTCGGGGCCGCGCGCCGACAACCGCGCGTCCTTTCAGGCACCTGGCGCGCCGGTCTGTGCACTCGAATCCCCCTGCCCGGCACCGTAGGCCGCCGGAATCTGCCGAAACCCGCTCCATCCACTGTCGGCAAAACGCCCGTCGAGCATCGACGAGAACGCCGCGCTTTCCGGCAGGCCGCTGGTGATGAGCAGGGCGGCCTCGACCGCGTTGGATCCCGCCGTCCACCACACCGAATAGGTGGGATGGAGCTGCAGCAGGCAATCATCGGCAATCGTGCTGAGCACGTTGTTGGTGCTCGGCGACTCGCCGAGCAGGAATAAACGCCCGGCGGCGTCCGGCTCGGTGGCGGCCGGCGTCGGCGCCGGCGAACCGTCGGATGATCGGTCGGCCGGCAGCGCCGCCAGCCTGGATTCCAGCGCGCCTGAATCGAAATTCTCTTCCAGGCAGTCGAGGGCCAGCGTTTCGGCTTCGCTGAACCAGTCCCGCGCCAGGCGCATCGCATCCAGCGGCGTGCCGACAGCGAACGGACGCATCACCGCCAGCGGAAAGTATCGCCCCACCCGATCCACGCTCGGAATCATCACGCCGATCCAGCGCTGCTGATCGAGATTGCCTGATCCCAGCGCGAAGTACCACACCGGGGCTTCAAGGTAATAGTCCAGCCAGCCCTCCCCCAGCTTGTGTCGGCTTTCGACCATGCAGGCCTGCAGCCACTCGTCCCACACATCGATCTGGCGCTGACCCAGCCCGCGATGGATGAAATCGCCCAGCGTGGGGATTTTTCCGTAACAGCACGACGCACCGGTGCTCATCTCGACCTACAGGCTCGACGGGCAGCGGAAGCCCTGCAACAGGTCGCTGGTCAGCGGATTGATCAGCGTCTGCGAGGCGATCCGGTAGCGTGCGCCGCGTTCGCCGAGCCGCATGTCCACGACGATCGCTTCAGGGGCGTCGCCCGGCGTCTGGACAAAATGGTCGAGGAAGCGCAGCAGCCCCCAGGGACCGTCCTTGATGAAACTCGAACGCCCGTCATCGACCGCGGGGTCGAGTTGCAGCCGCACTTCCGAGTTGTTCCCCTGATCGGGCCAGCGCACGGTCGTGGTTCTCACCGGGCCATGGAAATAGCTGACCGACTGATCGCCGATGGTCAGGGTCAGCCGATCGATGGACTGGTCCATTTCCACCGGCCGGAAATCAAGCTGAAGCGCCAGCTGCTGACCGCCCGTGGGGAAAAAGGCATCGCGGATGTCCCGGGCACGCTCGAACATGCGCGCGCTCTCGGCACTGAAACGGCCGGCGATCGGATCGGTCGAGCGCCAGCGCCATGGACGGGTCGTGGTATCGATCCGGGACAGCAGTTCCTGCTTGAGGAACTCGTCGATCAGCCCGTCGTGACCGAATACTCGGCCGAATTCCTGGATCGACAGATCCACCGGAGACGAGGAGACGAACGGGAAGCGCTGGTTGGTGACTTCACGGCAGATCGGCAGGATACGGCTCGACCAGCCACGCTGGAGCTCGCTGCCCCGGTCGGTCGCCGACAGCTGGGTAACCTGCCTGGACAGCGACTGCATCCAGCGCGAAACCGGGTCCGGCAGCATCAGCGCGTTCTCGCGCAGGTTGCGAGTCAGGTCGGCGGTCGAGCCCAGTTCGGAAGAGGTGCCCCGAACCGAGTCCTCGAAGGTCACCGCCAGGCGTCGAACCAGCCCCAGGGACTGGTCGATGGGCCAGTCCGTTGCCGGATCACCATCGCCGGCCAGCCGCGCCAGCGCTTCGAAGCGCGCCTCGACCCGATCTTCGGCCGCATCGCGACGCCCTTCGCCCGAGGCCCCGCCGGAGGACGGGATTTCGCTGCGCATTTCCTGCGGCAGCAAGCGCGACAGCCGCCGCGCGGCAACGCGTTCGCCCGCCTCGCCGGCCGCCGCCGCAATGGCACCGCCGGCATCATCGGTCTGGCTGAGCATGGTCTCCTGCTGCACCGCACCGACCAGCCGGCGAATCGGCGACTGCGTCCCCGACGCCGCGCGCAGGACCTGCAGCGCCTGCTGGTTGCCGGAAAACGAGGCAATCTGCAGATCTTCCAGCAGCTGCTGCCACTTTTCGGCGTAGGTATCGAAATACAGCGTTCGCACCTCGTTGATCAGCGCCGAAAGCTCGCGCGCGGCGTCCAGGGTCGAGCGATCCTCGTCGCCGATGACCCAGGTTTCGTTGAGCAGCGACAACGCGATGTCGCGCAGCTGCGGCTTGAGCAGATCGTGATAGCCGGCCCAGGTATACAGCCCGCTCAGCGGCGCATCCAGCGGCAGACCGCTGGCCCGCTCGAAGACCAGCCCGGCCTGCGAGCCGGCCGCCTCGTCGACCCGGAACGGGGGAATGTCGCGAGCGTAGTCGGCCTCGATTTCGAGGCGCTCGAGCACGCGCCGCGCCAGCGGCACGGCACGCAGCACGTCGCGGACCTCGGCGACCAGCTGCTCATCGAGCTGGTAGGGAATCGGCACTTCGAGATTGGCGAACAGGGCATCGGTGTGCTCGAACAGCATCAGGTAGCGCTGCTCGTCGAGCATTTCCGGCGGAAAGCGTTCCAGGTCGAACTGGAACCAGGAATTGACCTGTTCGGCGTCGTAGCGCTCCGGCCGCTCCATCATCAGGTAGACCTTGAGGGTCTCGTACAGGAACTCCTGGGCGTCGATATTCTGGTAGAGCCGGTCCTCGATCCGGTAGATCAGCTGGGGCAGCAGCATCTTGTGCAGCAGCCGGACGTAGGCATCCTGCGTGACCCGACCCAGCTTCTCGCCCTGGTAGAGGCCCATGCCGGCCAGCATCGGCGGTTCGACATCGCGATCGCTGTAGCCGGTGGGCAGGTCCCTGACCTCGCCGAGCATGCGCGAGATTTCATCGAGATTCGGCGAGACCTCGCTGAAATCCTCGAACCGGACCCGGGTCTCGGCCGTCGCCTGTTCGAGCTCGTCGACCAGCGCGCGGTTGTTGGAATAACTGATCGCCCACAGCGTCATGGCCAGAACGACCACTGCCGCGGTCGTACCGATCGAGGCCCACTTGAAGATTCGGCGTCGGCGCTCGCCTTTCAGATCGATGCCGGCCAGCGCCGCCTCGGAAAACACCACGTTCTGGAGCAGGCCGGTCAGGAAATAGCTGCGACCGCGCCCGGCGGCCAGCGGGGCGGCGGAAGTCTGCAGACCGAACGACCTCGAGATCGCGCCCATCACCCGATCGATCGGGGTTCCTTCCTGGGTGGCGCTGGTGAAATACATGCCGCGCACCTGGATGGGCTGCTCGTAGCGCGAGGGCGAAAAGGCGGTGCTGGCAAATTGCTCGAGCAGCGGCCGGATCGAAGCGAACTGCTGCGGGAAACGATACAGCGCGCGGCGCCGGTCCTCGGATCGCTCATTGCGCAGCTTGTCGATGACCTGGCCGGACAGGCGTTCGGTCAATGCGCTGAATTCACCGGAGATGGCGTCGACGGCCAGGCCCTTGTTGCTCTGGGCCAGATCGAACGTCACGCCCCAGACCTGTTCGCGCTCGGCCCGGCCCAGGTCGTCGAAGAACTCGTTGAAACCGGCCAGCAGGTCGCACTTGGTGAAAACCACGTAGACCGGAAACTGGATGCCGAGCTCGGACTGCAGTTCCTGCAGGCGATTGCGCACCGCCTGGGCGTGCGCCCGCATGCCGTCCTCGCCGACCGACACCAGGTCCGCGATGCTGATCGCCACCACCGCGCCGTTGATCGGCTGGCGCTTGCGGTAACGCTTGAGCAACTGCAAAAACCCGGTCCAGGCCTTGGCGTCGCGAGTGCGGTCGCTGTCCTGGGTCGTGTAGCGCCCGGCGGTATCGATCAGCACCGCTTCATCGGTGAACCACCAGTCGCAGTGGCGGGTCCCGCCGACCCCCTTGAGCGACTCCACGCCGAAACGCTCGGCCAGCGGGAAGTTCAGGCCTGAATTGATCAGTGCGGTGGTCTTGCCCGAGCCCGGCGGGCCGATGATCAGGTACCACGGAATCTGGTAGAGCTGCTTGCGCTCGCCCTTGCCGCCCAGGCGGGCGTTCTTGAGCACGTCGATGGCCTCGCGCAGCCGCTCCTGCAACAGCGAGACCTCTTCGGACCCGGCGTCGTGCTCGGGCTCGGACTCCACCACCTGCTGGGCCAGTTCCCGGTTGTAGCGGCGCCCGATCATCCACGCCCGGGTTTTTCGAATCACCCACCAGGCAACGATGATCAGGATCAGGAACAGCCTCCAGTAAGGATGCTCCAGCGGCGCCCATCCGGCAAAACTCAGCAGCGGGCCGGCAAACCAGATGACCAGCGAGATCAGGGTCAGTGCAATGACCGGAATCAGGATATGACGAAGAAAGGCTTTCATGATTGCGGCTCTCCGCCAGTCGTTGAAAACACCGCAATATCCACCCGGCGGTTGCGCGCCCGACCCTCGGGCGTGGCGTTGTCGGTCAGCGGCTCGGTATCGGCACGCCCCTCATGGCTGAAGCGATCGCCATCGGCGCCCGAGGCGGTCAGCAGTTCCAGAACCGAACGCGCCCGGGCCTCGGACAGGTGCCAGTTGGAAGGAAAACGGGCCGAAAACATCGGCACGTTGTCGGAGTGCCCGGTAACCAGTACCTTGCCGGGCACCCGAGCGATGGCATCGGCGATACGCTGGACGACCGGCTCGAACTCGCTCTCGATGCGATCGCTGCCCGAAGCGAACAGGCCATCGCCCTTGACCCGCACGATGGCGCTGCGGGCATCCGACTCGAGCATCACCCGGCCGGCCTGGATGTCGCCGGCCAGCAATTCGCGCAGCGTCACCAGGGCCGACTCGGTCGCCTCGGTGGGCGGCCGCGCGGCGGGCTCCAGGCGCGCGAGCACCTCGGCATCCAGCGAGGCGACCTGGCCCAGCAAGGGGTCGGACGTCCGGTTCAGGGAAATGCTGAAGGCGAGATAGCCCAACAGCAGGATACCGGCGCCGATGGCGGCAAACGCCCACAGCGGAATGAGGCCGGTCAACCCCGGCTTGCCGGCGTCGGTGCCCTGCCAGTGCGGCGACAGGTCACGCTCGACTTCGCTGCGCTGGCCGCGGATGGTCTGGTAGAGACGGTCCTGGGTCTTTTCCAGCAACTCACGGCCGTTGGGCCGGGTCGCATAAGCGCCCTCGAAACCCAGCGTGAGCAGGACGTACAGCAACTCCAGCAGGTCGATGTTGCGCGCGGCGTCGACCTCGTTTTTTTCGATGATGTTGAAAAACTCCTCGCCGCCCCAGGTCTGGCGATGGAACGCGCTGAGCAGGCTGTGTTCCTGCCAGCGGCTCTGGCTGCCCCAGGGCGTGGCCAGCACGATCTCGTCGACGAAGGCGCACAGGGCGTAGTGCGCCTGGCGCACGATCTCTCCGCCGTAGCCGGCCCGTTCGGCTTCTGCCCGGAACTCCTTGAGCAGCGTGGTCATGCGGTCACGCACCTGGCCCAGGTCGGGCTGGGCGGTGGCATGGCGAAACCCGACCGCGACGTTGATCAGGCGGAATGCCGCGGTTTCGAGACGGTTCATGCCGGGACCGGCGTCCAGTTCGCCCAGCGCCGGTCCGGAAGCTGCCGCCGGACCGCCTGACCTGGGTGGCTGTCCGCCCAACGGCGGCGGGCTCGATGCCGGGCGTTCGCGCGGCTCGGGCCTGCGGCCGCCCGGCGCCGGACGGATGATGGTGCGATCGTCGTCCTTGCGGGACGGGAAAAACGGATCGTTTTCGCTCATCAGCTTCTGGTTTTCCTTAAGATCAGCCGCGAATCGCCCAAAGCTCCATTTCCAGATCGGGGTATTCGCCGGACACGTGAATGGCGATGCCGCCGCTCTGCTTGAGCCCGTCCCAGTAATCGCTCTTGCGCTGCAGTTCGAAATAGTTGAAACCGGCGTGGTAGGGAATCTCGCGCGGGGCAACCGGCAGCGGCTCGGTGCCGATGCCGCGGACCTGCTTGTTGACCAGGTCGCGAATGACCTCGACCGAACCGATCTTGACCTGCTTGGGGAACTGACTGCGCAACTGGTCGGCCGAGACCGAGGCGCGCGCAGCCAGGACAAACATCGCCGAGCCGACCAGGCTGCGGTCGGGAATCTTGCCGACGCGCACGCCGTACTTCTTCTCGACCAGCGGGATGGAGATGGCGTTCTGCTCGATGACCATGCTCAGCGCATTGCGCAGGTCGATGAGCACCGGATCGAAACTCTCGCGCAGCGCCTGGTGGCGGTATGCCGGATAGCCCTGGGCCATCTTGGTCTTGCTCGCGAAAGCGGCCAGTTCGCCGCTCAGGGAAACCAGCGACTGATAGAGGGTTTCCGGGTGCAGTCCGTTGCGGCTGCACAGGTGGTGAATCAGCGGAATCGATCGATTGACGATGATCAGCAGCAGAAAATCGGCGATTTCGGCGACGCCCCCGCGCCCGGCCTCGCTGACCCGCGCGGCCAGCGCCTCGGCACGGTGCTTGAGCAGGCCGAGAATCTCGTCGCCGATTCCCCGCAGACCCGGCTCTTCCAGGCAGTTGACCGAGGTCGGAATGAACCGCGAGTCCAGTACCAGCGAGGCATCCGCGCGCCGTTCGACGATGCTGGCCATGGGAATGCAGGCATACTCGCTGCGGTCATCGTTGTCGGTCAGCAGGCGGATATTGGCTTGCGCGACCTCGATTTCGGCGCTCACGCCGGAGCCGGCCATGGCGTCGCGGGTGTCGACCACGCTGGGCCGGAACCGCGCCAGCCGTTCATCGCCCCCCGGCAGGTCGTATTCGTCGCGTCCCGGCTTCATCACCGGCAAGCCCAGGTAGACCGTCGTGTTGCGCATGTTCTCCGGCACGTCCAGCGGCTCGGGCGCCGGATCGTGATCCGGCACCGCAAATGGCGTGCCGTCGGGAAACACGCCGCGTGCCTTTTCGATCGCCAGCTTGCCCATCTTCAGGCCGGCCTGGTCAAGACGCAACACGTCGAACCCCCAGGCATCGGCGCGTGCTGCGCGCACCCGCGCGTCGACCATATCCAGCGTGTAGCGATCCAACTGCTGAAAATGCTGTGGCCTGAGAAACATGCCCTCCGACCAGACCACCCTGTTTTTCCAGGACATAAAAGTGATTCCTTACATTGCAGCGAAATTCAAGGCTCAGCGCGGCTGCAGCGTCACATCGAGCTGTCCGATCATGGCCGATAACTGGTTTTGCTGGTTGGGCGTGACCGCCGAGATCGCCCGCCACTGGGCGCGCTCGATATCCCGGAAAGCCACCACCACGGCAATGTGCCGGCTGCCGGGCTGGAAGGTCGCATCCAGCGTCTGGGTTTCTCCCGGTGCCAGCTGGAACTCCCAGCGGTTGAGCATTTCGGCGCCGAGAACACCCTGATCCTGCTCGAGCAGGGCGAAAAAGTCCGCCGTCTCGAATGAGCCGGACGAGCGCAGCTCGTAGACCCGCACCAGCACCGGTGAGGGCCGGTTGTTGCGGTCCGGATTGCTCTGCGGTGAAGCGGTCAGCAGCAGGTTCACGGTGGTCGGATCGGGTTGTTTTTCACGCCCGCAACCGGCCACGATCAGCATGATCAGGGCCAGCATCGGGATCCACTTCCATGCAGACAGGTTTTTCATCGTTCGCTCCGTTGTAAGGGTTGCATCGTCAATCGGGTTGCCGGGCAGGGTCATGATGACCCCTGCTTGTGTCCGCGCGCAATCGCGCTGCTGGCCTCTTCGTAGGCCTCGGCAAATTCGGCCAGAAACAGCTGGCGTGCATCGTCGCGCATGCGCCCGGCCACCTCCTCGTAGTGAACCGTGAACAGGTTCCAGCACTTGGCCGCCTTGAGGCCGGGCGTCTTGGCCGAAATCGGCGAGATGCGCTGCAGCTTCTTCTCCAGTTCGACCGGATCGAACTGGGCGATCGAGGCCTCGATGGCGCGCTGGACCGCCGACAGAATCGCCAGCTGGTGCGCCTGGATGTCCTTCAGGGCGTCGTCGAACGCCCGGGCCCCGGTCAGAAACCCCTGGGCATCGCCGTCGCCGAGCACCCGCTTGAGCGCCTCGTCGGCGTCGGGCGAGAACTTCAGCGGATTGTTCTCGGTCTGGGCAAACCGGGTCTGGGCGATTCGAAACTCGTTCTTGATCTCGCTGCGGCTTTGCAGCAGCACCATCAGGCCTTGGGTCACGGTGCGCAGAATTTCGTGCATTTCGTCCGACGGCCGTGCCGGGGCCGAAGAACGCGGCGCCGCGGCGGGCGGCATCGACGGTTCAGGCTGGCGGGCGGGCGGCGGCGGTGCCGGCGGTGGAGCGGCCGCCGGTGGCGCAGCAGGCGGGGCCTTGCGTTCTTCGGGCTCGGGGAAAGGTTCGGGCTCCGAGGGAGCCTGCGCCGGTGGATCGAGCAGCGCATCGAGCGGGTCGTCCTCACCATCGTCAAAGCCTGATTCCGGCGCAGCTTGTTTTGCCGGTGTCTCCGGCGGCGGCGCAGGCTCGTCGCGGGGCGGCGGCGCTTGCGGCTTCGCAGCGCCGGCGCCATGGAACCCGGTCAGGAAGTCGTCCCAGTCATCCGGAATGGCCTCGCCGCGGGACGGGCTCGAAGACGGCGGCGAAAAGAACTCGCGCTCCGGTGAATTGCTGTAGCTGCCGCTCGGTTGGTCGTCTTGCGAATCGGCCTTCGACGAACCGCTGTCGGCCGGTTCGGCATCGTCGCTGCCCCAGGCCAGCGAGAACTCGCCCAGGTCCCAGTCATCGTCCGCGCCGCTGCTGTCGCCCCGCCCCGGTTCCGCCGCCGGCGCCGCGGCAGGGGGCTGGACAGGGTCCGACTGGGCCGGGAAGGCCTCTTCCAGGTCAACGCGCAGGACGAAATCACCGATATAGAGGCGGTCGCCGTCTTCCAGCGCGACGCTGCGGTTCTTGCCGATCAGGGTGCCGGGTGAATTGTGGTACGTGCCGTTGGTGCTGGTATCGACCAGCGTGAACGAACCGCCCGCGCACTCGATGCGGGCGTGGATCGAAGAGGTCAGGCGTTCGGGATCGGGCAGCACCATGCTGCAGTCCCCGCTCCGGCCCAGCGTCCCGCCTTCGGCTCCAAAGTGCCCGACGCTGCCTGCCAGCTGCGGATCCGGGCTCTTTTCGATGGTCAGGGTCAACTGCGTCATGAAATATCCGTTTCGGGTTCAGAGCCCGGCCAGCGCGTCGTCAATGCGATCGCGCGCGCGGGCGGGTAAAGCATCATAGCCAAGCAATGCCTGCAGGCTGCTGCGGGCGGCCGGCGCGCTGATCGCACCTTCCTGGCGCAGCTGGCCGATGCGCCCGAGCGCCAGATCGACCGTTTCGTTCATGCCCTGGGTGGCTTCCAGGTTGCCCGGGTGCAGCTCGAGCACATCCTGATACAACTGCAGCGAACTGTCCAGATCACCCAGTTCGGCAAACGTCGAAGCGTCGACCAGCTCGGACTGGATGCGCGCCTGCAGGGCCGGGTCGAGCTGCTCGAACGGAATCTCCGGGCCGGCCTCGGGCTGAAACAACAACACGAAAGCCAGCGCGCCCAGTACCGACAGGCTTGAAACCGCGATCGCTGCGCGCTTGATTTTCGAGGGCGCAAAGCGCTTTAGAAATTCTCCGGCATCGGCCGGGCGCTGCTCGGCATCGAAGCTCAGCGCGGCCCGAACCGCCCGCCACTGGCTGCGGTTGAACGCCGGATCGGATTTCGGGCGAATACCGGCCGCCTCGACTTCATCGGCCGCCTTCCAGTCGAACGGATGCTTGCCGGTGAACAGGGCGTAGGCAACGATGCCGAGGGCAAACACGTCGTCGCGCGGGGTCGGTCGCTCCTGGCGGATGATCTGCGGACTCGCATAGGGCGGCGAGTACCCGGAAAACGCGTCTTCAACCCGGTCGCTTTTCTGCTCCTGGTAGGCCTTGGCGATGCCGAAGTCGAGAATCTTGACCCGGCCGCTGTCGAGCATGAAGATGTTCTGCGGCTTCAGATCCACGTGCACGATGCCCTCGTCGTGGGCATAGGCCAGGCCGGAGGCGACCTGCATGGTGATATCACGCGCCAGCTCGGAATCCAGGCCGTGGCGGTTCTGCTTGAGCAGGTCGCTGACGGCCTGGCCGCGCAGGTGCTCCATGGTCATGTAGATGTGACCATCGGCGCGGTCGAAATCGTAGACCGTCACGATGTTCGGGTGGGCCAGCTGCTGGGCCCGGCGGGCTTCGCGCTGCAGGCCCATGAAGGTCAGCTCGGCGTCGGCCAGGCCCGGCTTCATGACCTTCAGCGCCACGTGGATCTGCTCGTCGCGCGCTTCCTGCTTGAGCAGGTCGACGGCGCTGAAGACCGTGCCCATGCCGCCCTCACCGAGCACGCTTTCGATCCTGAAGCGCCCGCGCAGAATCGATCCGACGCTCAGCTCCAGGGCTTCGCCGTCCGGGGCTGCCGTGTGGCCGCCGGTCCAGGACGGCTGCACCCGAGTGGCCTCGTCACCCGAGGGTTCGGCATCCTGCACGATGGTCTGACCGGAGTCGACAATGCGGGTCGCGTCGGGATCTTCGGCAGGCTGCGACGACTGCAGCACCGTGCCTTCGTCCTGCCGGGCGTCGGCCAGTACGGTGGCGGCGTCATCGTCCTGCCCGGCACCCGACGGCGCGACGATGCGGGTGGCTTGCGCGTCGTCCGGATCGGTCGCCTTGTCCCGCTCGGTCTGCTCCGGCCCGCCCGGCGGCTTCAATACGGTCTTGTCGTCGCTCAAGAGGGCCTCCGGAGATTCATGGCGACAACACCAGGATCTTGGTCTGGCTGGGCGTCAGCGTCATGCCGGGTGCGTTGGTACTGTTACCCAAGGATACGCTTGTCAATCTGGTGGCCGGCATGCCCTTGATTAAACAGGTGAAGGCCCCGGTCAGATTGCGTTGCGGGCCCATTACCGTCCCCGAGGCAACGCCCGTGGCCAGGCCCGCGTTGTCGCCGTTGGTCATCGGCGTGGTCGTACCCAGATTGTGTGCCGGCATCCCCACGTAAAGAATATTCGGCACGTTGGGAATGGCCATGGCGGAGACCGCGATATTCGGGTACGGGATAGGAATCGGCGCCGGCGAAGGCGGCGCCGGGGTCAGGCATACATCCGGAAAGCCCAATGACATGGCTGGCATCTGAGTTTTTGCAAACATCGGTTTATCCCAGTTGAATCTGTTTGCTGTCGATCTTGGCCAGTTCGCGGCCCTTGGCGACGATGTTCTGCCCCCGGATCGCGAAATTACCCTCGGCCCGGTAGTCGATCTGACCACTGGTTACGCGATCAATTTTCTCAACGCTTCGGATTGAGTGTCGACTACGCTCACAGCGGGTATCGCTCACTGACTCGATACTTCGGCTGACCGTTCGAATCGACTCATAGGTCGACACCAGCTTACGCCCAATCCAGCTCACACCATGCACGAAATGCTCGGCCGTGGTCGCACACAAACTGTAAAGCGGTGCCCTGACCTGAAAGGACTCACCGCTGGAAAAGCTCAGTGCTTTCTTCGAATGTACGCTGAGACCGCCATGTTCAAGTTCGATCAAGACGTCCCCGGGAAAAGTCAATCGGCAGCCCGATTCGCTGGGCCTGTCAAGAATCGACAAGACCCAGCAATCGCCACCCGAGACCAGCACCAGCACCCGATCCCCAAGGGCAGGCTCCAGCAGGCAACTCTGAGCTCGAGCCCCGGTTCTGCGTTGCCCGTCAAGATCCAGGTGCCAGGCATTACCGGCCCGCCCCACAACTCTTGCAATATGCTGCTCTGGCGCAGTTTCTGCTGTGCACGGTGCGTTAATTTTCATCGCTTCCATTCAATCAACTCCTAATAATGATCATGGCGTTCGCTCTAGACCTGCTCGAGTCGCCACTGGTCTGACTGCTGCCTTTCCCGGTCCAGAGGCAAAGCGGAGCGTCTATCCGGGATGCGGGCGTTCTCATCACGGATACCGTGCAAATCGGCTCGCACTAGAACTGAGTCGGTCAGGTCCGCATCGCTGAGATCCGCCGCAGAGAAATCGGCGTAAGTCAGGTCCATTCTTGCCAGGCTGGCCCCGGCACAGATCGCACCGACCCAGTTGGTCTGGTGAGCGCGACAACCAGTAAAGATGGTTTTCTCCAGTCTGGCCCCGACAAACAGGCTCTGTGTCAGCTCGGACTCGAAAAAACTTGCGCCAGAAGCATCAACACGGCAAAAGAGCGCATTGGGCGCATGCACATGTTCTAGTTTTGCTCCACGAAGATCGGATTCCTCAAAGTTGCACTGTTGGAGATTGCAACCCGAAAAATCACAACCCGCCAGCTTGGAACCGGCAAACTGCGTGCGCGCAAAATCGAGTCCGCTGAAGTCCGTGCCCTCAAGATCAATGCCCATCAGCGTACACATCTGGAACGATGAACCTGCCAACTTTGCCCCACGCAGCTCGGTCTGGTACATCACAACCCGCGACATTGGCGTGCTTGAGAAATCGGGAGCGATCAGCTGGCAATCACTGAAAACCGTAAAATCAAGATTGGCCTTGCGAAAATCGCATTGGTGCACGGCTGACATAACGAAATTGGTATCTTTCAGGTTGGCCTCATGGAAATTCGCCTCATTGACGACCGATTCGACGAAGCCGGCATCCAGCAGGTCCGCCTTACCGAATGACGCCTGTTGCAACAGACACTTATTGAAAGTCGCCCCAGTAAGCTTGGCACCTTCCATGTTGATCCCGGCGCATCGGCATTCGGAGAAAAGTACATCCGATCCGTCGACGCCTGAAAAAATCGATCCTTCCAGGCCACATTCGATGAAATAGCAATCCTTGAGATCAGCGCGCCGGAAATCGGATCGGTCAAAGTGCACATCCTGAAACACTGCCCCGGACAGATCAAGCCCGCTCAGGTCCTGATCGATGATGATCTTGTCAGCCACAACGACGTTGCTGCGGATATAACTCACAAGGTCTTGTGCCATCAGTAACTCAGCCATGACTTTCGGGCTCCGCCGGGAATTTCCTCGGGTAGGTATTCATCTTGGCCGTAAAGGCACCATCAAACATCGTGGAACGCTCAACATGGACCCGTGCCAGGTCAGCCTTATAAAGGTTGGCGCGCAGATCAGTGCCGCGGATGTCCGCCTTCTGCAGCACCGCACCGACCAGCAGCACCCCCGATAAATCAGCTTCGCGCAGATCGGTGCGCACCCAGCGAGACTGCGAGGCTTCAGCGTTTTTAAACGAAGCTCCGCTTGCCTCTGCTTCGCTCAAATCAGCCTCAGTCAATGTAGCCCCGTCGAAACGACACCGGAGCAATACGGAGCCACGCAGATTGGCGCGGGCCAGATCCGCGCCGGAGAAATCGCTGTCCGACATGTTACAACCATCCACAAAGACAGATCCGGCCAACTTCGCTCGGACAAAGTTTGCCGACAGTGCGGCGCAGGCGATGAACACACTGCCCTCCATAACGGCGCCGCTGAAGTCTGCCCTGCCCAGTTCGGCCTTGAGAAAGATCGGATCGATCAGCGTGGATCCGGAAAAGTCGCTTTCCGCCAAAGATCGCTCGTTCACGAACAAGTCTGAAATTTCGCCCCCGGCAAAGATACATCGATCAAGCTCGGCCTCCAGGAACAACTGC
Organism: Wenzhouxiangella sp.; assembly: GCA_041685745.1. Taxonomy (GTDB): domain Bacteria; phylum Pseudomonadota; class Gammaproteobacteria; order Xanthomonadales; family Wenzhouxiangellaceae; genus Wenzhouxiangella. The sequence continues at coordinate 136 of JAWLFD010000007.1, read as the reverse complement.
ATGCCACTCATTGTCGATCCTGAGAAATCACATCGCTTGAGCGCCGACCGCTGCATGATGGTTTCTTCGAAAACTGCGTTTCTAGCGCTAACTCGCTCAAGAGTGGCACTGCCAAGATTCGCCTCTTTCAAACTGG
>JAWLFD010000143.1:0-6170 GCA_041685745.1 Wenzhouxiangella sp. | reverse complement strand
TCTGCAGGAAATGGAATGACCGCCCGGCGCGTTGACGCCCGGTTGCTACCTTGAAATCGTACCGAGGCGGTCCCCACGTCTGTATGGATGCCGCCGATTCTTTGAATCCACCATCGCCACCGAGGAGTTTGCAATGGCTTTTTCCCTTCCCGAACTGCCGTACGCCAAGAACGCGCTCGAGCCGCACATTTCGGCCGAAACGCTGGAATACCACTACGGCAAGCACCACAAGACCTACGTCGACAAGCTCAACGGCCTGGTCGAAGGCACCGACATGGCCAACCAGTCGCTCGAAGAGATCATCCGCTCGGCCAGCGGCGGGCTGTTCAACAACGCCGCCCAGGTCTGGAACCACACCTTCTACTGGCACTGCCTGAGCCCCGACGGCGGCGGTGCCCCGTCCGGCAAGCTGGCCGAACTGATCGACCGCGACTTCGGCTCGTTCGATGAGTTCGTGGAAAAATTCGACGCCAGCGCGGTGGGCAATTTCGGCTCCGGCTGGACCTGGCTGGTGCAGAACCCCGACGGCCGCCTGGAGATCGTCAACACCGACGACGCCGAAACGCCGCTGATCGGCGCGGCCAAGCCGCTGTTGACCTGCGATGTCTGGGAACACGCCTACTACATCGACTACCGCAACGCCCGCCCGAAGTACCTGGAGGCGTTCTGGAAGCTGGTCAACTGGGATTTCGTCGCCTCCAACCTGAACTGATCGGCGCCCTTTCCGATTCCTTGCGGGCCGGCCCTCGCGGCCGGCCCTTTCCGACCCTACAATAGCGACCATGTCGCACCTGTTCGATACTTACGTCCGCATGCCCGTGGCCATGGTCCGCGGCGAGGGCGCGTGGCTGTACGACGAGCAGGGCCGGCGCTATCTCGACGCGCTCAGCGGCATCGCCGTGTGCAGCCTGGGCCACGCCCATCCCCGCATCGCCGCCGCCCTGGCCGACCAGGCCGGGAAGCTCATCCACACCGCCAACATCGTGCGCATCCCCGAGCAGGAGCGGCTGGCCGAACGCCTGGCCGAAATCAGCGGCCTGGACCGCGCCTTCATCGCCAACTCCGGCGCCGAGGCGATCGAATGCGCGCTCAAGCTCGCCCGGCGCCATGCCCACGCGCGCGGCATCGAACAACCCGCGATATTGGTGGCCAGCGACAGTTTCCACGGCCGCACCCTGGCCGCGCTCAGCGCCTCGGGCAACGCCGCCATCCAGGCCGGCTTCGGCCCGCTCGTCGACGGCTTCGTGCGAGTGCCGTTCGGCGACCGCGAAGCCGCGGCCGCCGCCTTCGAGCAGCACCCGAACCTGGTCGCGGTGCTGATCGAACCGATCCAGGGCGAGGGCGGCGTGCGCGTCCCGCCCGAGGGCTACCTGGGCGCGCTGCGCGCCTTGTGCGACCGGCACGACGCGCTGCTGATGCTCGACGAGATCCAGGCCGGCATCGGCCGCACCGGGCGCTGGTTCGCCTTCCAGCATGAGCCCGGGCTGCGGCCCGACGTGATCACGGTGGCCAAGGCGCTGGGCAACGGCGTGCCGATCGGCGCCTGCCTGGCGCGCGAGAAGGTCGCCGCCCTGCTCGCCCCCGGCTCCCACGGCACCACTTTCGGCGGCAATCCGCTGGCCTGCCGGGTGGCGCTGGAGGTGCTCGCGATCATGCAAGAAGACGACGTTCCGGCGCGCGCCGAACGCGCCGGTGAGCGCCTGCTCGGCGGTCTGCGGCGAGAACTGGACGGGGTCGACGGGGTGGTGGAGATCCGCGGGCGCGGGCTGATGGTCGGGGTGGAGTTGTCCGAGCCGGCCGGCGAACTCAAGGACGCGGCCATGGCGCGCGGCCTGATCATCAACATCACCCGCGGCAACGTGATCCGCCTGCTGCCGCCGCTGATCGTCGACGACGCGCAGATTGACCTGATCGTCGAGATCGTCGCCGACCTGGTCCGGGAGAAGTTTGCCGCTACGGTCTAAGCGGCCGCGCGATGCTTTTCAGGGCATCCGCGCTTGGGGGTTGGTTGGACTCGGGTTGGGTAGTGCCGGATCGGGTGGGTACGGGTGCCGTCGGGTTTGCGGCGGCGATCGGCGTTTTGCAGGCGGGCGGTGATGGTGGCGCCTGGGTGCCGCGCACATTGCCTCGACGCTGTCTTTATTGGTTCAGCCATGGAGAAGGCTTCCTGCAAGCGCGAGCGACGGATAGGGTGCTGGCCGTTCCGCGCCGCCTCCAACCCGCCGGCACCCGCACCCACCCGATCTGACATGTTGGTGCTGATGCAGATGTTCTTTTGAACGAGCCGCCATCCTTCCGGGCAGTGAGGGGTGGGCGCTGTCCCCGACCGCAGGGCCCGGAACCCCGCACCCGGCCGTCCGCCGGCCCGAATGGGCGATCTCGCCAACAGCGCGCACCCAAGCCGAAGCCTCGCCAGCGCCATTAGCCCGGCACCCAAAAGCCATTTGTCCGTGCTGAACCACCGGCAGCGTTGGCCCGGAGGTCGGGGACAGCGCCCACCCCTCGCTGCCGGCCACCACCCCTATCCGAGCCGGCCCAACAGCCCTGCGGTGTCGCGATCCAGCAGCGGCTTGAGGGCCTCCAGCGCCTCGGACAAACTCGCCTGATCGGCAGCCACCAGCGTGGCGTGGCCGACCTTGCGGCCCGGTCGGGGCTGCTTGTGGTAGTCGTGCCAGGCCAGCCCCGGCACCGCCAGCAGCTTTTCGCGATCCGGCATGGCGCCGAGCCAGTTGAACATCAGCGCCACGCCGCGGGCGGCCGCGCTGCCCAGCGGCAGGTCGCAGACCGCGCGCAGGTGATTTTCGAACTGGCTGGTCACCGCCCCCTCGATCGTCCAGTGGGCCGAGTTGTGCGGGCGCGGGGCGTATTCGTTGGCGATCAGCTCCGAGCCGGCGGCGAACAACTCCAGGGTCAGGCAGCCGACGTAGTCCAGCGCCTCCAGCAGTGCCGTGACCGCGGCCCTGGCCTGCGCCGCCAGCGCATCGTCGATGCCCGCCGGGCCGGCGGCCAGGCGCAGAATGCCGTCGCTGTGGACCGTCCTGGTCAGCGGATAGCAGCGCACCTCCCCGCCGGCCGAGCGCACCGCGGTCTGGGCGCACTCGAAGTCGAAATCGATCCAGCCCTCCAGGATCAGCTCGCGTCCGCCGAGCTCCTGCCAGGCCGGCTCCAGGTCTTCGCGCGTGCGGAGCACGGCCTGGCCCTTGCCGTCGTAGCCCAGGCGCCGGGTCTTGAGGACGGCCGGCAGTCCGATGCGCTCGACCGCCGCCAGCAGCTCGGGCCGAGTGGCCACCGCCGCGACCGGGGCGACGGGGATGCCCAGCCCCTTCAGCAACGCCTTTTCCTCCAGCCGGTCCTGGCCGGCGGCGAAGGCGCGCGCCGGCGGGCGCACGGCGACCTGTTCGGCCAGCTGCGCCAGCACCGCGGCCGGCACGTTCTCGAAATCGGCCGTGACTCGATCGCATTCGGACAGGGCCAGCAGCGCGGCCGGGTCATCCCACGGGCCGACGTGCAGCCGGCCGAGCTCGCCGGCGCAGGCATCGGCGGACGGATCGAGAAAGGAAAACGACAGGCCCAGCGGCCCGCCGGCCTCGGCCATCATGCGCGCCAGCTGCCCGGCGCCCAGGATTCCCACGCGCACGCGCTTCAGCTTCCGGGCAGCGGATGGGCGAGCACGCGCTCGGTCTGGCGGCCGCGCCAGGCGATGTAGCGCTCGGCGAGGTCGGGGTCGAAAGCGGCCAGCATCGAGACCGCCAGCAGCCCGGCGTTCTTTGCCCCGGCCTTGCCGATCGCCAGCGTGCCCACCGGGATGCCGCCGGGCATCTGGGCGATCGAGAGCAGCGAGTCCAGGCCGTTGAGGGTGCGCGACTGGACCGGCACGCCGAGTACCGGCAGATGGGTCTTGCTGGCCACCATGCCCGGCAGGTGGGCCGCCCCGCCGGCACCGGCGATGATCACCTTCAGGCCCCGATCGGCCGCCGAGGCGGCATAGTCGAACATCGCGTCGGGCGTGCGATGGGCCGAGACCACCCGGCACTCGTGGTCGACGTCCAGTTCCGCCAGGATCTCGCTGGCGTGGCGCATGGTGTCCCAGTCGCTTTGCGAACCCATGATCACGCCCACCCGTGGGCCGGTCTGCATGCTGGCTTACTCCTGGTCGGTCAGGCGCGTTATGGTAGCAGGCCCGCAGCGGCCCGGCGGTCGGTTAGACTATGGCCCATGAGCCTGCCCGATCATCTTCTCGACATCCTGTGCTGCCCGGTCAGCCACGAGCCGCTGCTGCCGCTGTCGCGCGAAAAGCTCAACAAGCTCAACGCCGCGATTGCCGCCGGCGAGATCCAGTTCGTCGACCACGAGGCGGTCGAAGCGCCGCTGACCGCGGCCCTGGTCACCCGCGACGGCAAGGTGGTCTACCCGATCGAGGACGGCATCCCGGTGCTGCTGCCCGAGCGCGGTATCGGCACCACCCAGCTCAAGGAAGCGCTGTAGGCCCCTCGCCCGGGCCGGTCTAGAGTGTCTCGACGCCCCGGCGGATCGCGCGGGCGCGCTCGCGGATGGCCGCCAGCCGTTCCCGATCCATCCGGTCGACGTTGCGATACATCATCTTCATGCGCGGGTTGGGCTCGAACCGCTCGCGATGGCGGTCGAGGAAATCCCAGTACAGCGCGTTGAACGGACAGGCGTCCTCGCCCAGCGTTTCCGTGACCTTGTAGCGGCACTTCGCGCAGTGGTCGCCCATGCGCTGGATGTACTTGCCGCTGGCCGCATACGGCTTGGAGGCCAGCAGGCCGCCGTCGGCGTGCATCACCATTCCCAGGGTATTCGGTAACTCGACCCAGTCGTAGGCGTCGGCGTAGACGGCCAGGTACCACTGGCAGATCTCGCGCGGGACCACGCCCAGCAGCAGGGCGAAATTGCCGGTCACCATCAGGCGCTGGATATGATGGGCGTAGGCGTTGCGGCGGGTATTGTCGATCGCGCGCTGCAGGCAGCGCATGTCGGTCCGGCCGGTCCAGTACCAGTCCGGCAGCGGCTGATCGTTGCCCAGGCTGTTCTGATCGGCGTATTCGGGCATCTTCAGCCAGTAGATGCCGCGGATGTATTCGCGCCAGCCGATGACCTGGCGAATGAAGCCCTCGACCGCGTTGAGCGGCGCGGCGCCGTCGCGCCAGGCCTGTTCGGCCGCCCGGCAGACCTCCAGCGGCGAGAGCAAGCCCAGGTTCAGGCTGCTGGACAGCCGGCTGTGGAACAGGTAGTCCTCGTCGTCGGGCAGGGCGTCCTGGAAATCGCCGAACCCCGGCAGCGCCGCGGCAATGAAATGGGCCAGCGCGCGACGCGCCTGGGTGCGCGTGACCGGGTAGTCGAAGCCTGCCAGATCACCAAAATGCGGAATCTGCTTGTCGACCAGCGCCAGCACCTCCTCGGTGGTCGCATCCGGCGTGAACCGCATCGGCCGGGCCGCCGGCGGATCGCCGCGCCAGCGCTTGCGATTGGCGGCGTCGAAGTTCCAGCTGCCGCCGGCCGGCTGGTCGCCGTCCATCAACAGCCCGGTGCGCCGGCGCATGGCGCGATAGAAGTACTCCATGCGCAGCTGCTTGCGCCCGGCCGCCCAGCGCTCGAAGTCGGCCGGCGAACCGAGGAAACGGCGATCGGGCAGCACCGTGACCGCAACCCCCAGCGCCTGCTCCCAGGCCCGCACCTGCTCCAGCACCCGCCACTCGCCGGGCCAGCTGACCACGACCTCTTCCGCGCCTGTCCGCGCGAGCGCCGAGCGCACCAGGTCGGAAAACGAGCGCACGTCGCTGTCCGGGTCGAAGGCGTGGTAATCCACCGTCCAGCCGGCCGCGGTCAGCTCGTCGCGGAAATGGCGCATGGCCGAAAAGATCAGCGCGATCTTCTGGCCGTGGTGGCGAACGTAGCCGGTCTCCTCGATAAGCTCGCCCATGAGCAGGCGGTCCGAGGACGGGTCCAGCGCCTCGAGCAGGGCGTGGTCGAGGTTGAGCTGATCACCGAAGATCAATCCCAGTCTGGACATCGTTTCGGACCGGTGCGGGCGAGCGCGCACGTTAGCAGGCTCGGCGACCACGAAAGGTCGTCGGTACGGGGCAATTTTTGACCGCGGTCAAATACCGTCCTCCAGCCGGGGCGTAATCTAAGGGTCATTGGATCCACAC
>JAWLFD010000142.1:0-6175 GCA_041685745.1 Wenzhouxiangella sp. | reverse complement strand
GCCGAAACCCGGCAACGGTGACGTAAGGACTGGATTTTTCCGGCGGCGGGCGCCAGCGCATGCTGCCGCCTACAGTCCGCCGCGGGTCAGCTTGAGCGGATCGAGCAGCTTCTCCAGCTCCTCGCGCGACAGGTCCGTGACCTCCAGGGCCACGTCGATGATCGGGCGGCCCTCGCGATAGGCCTGCTTGGCCGCCGCCGCGCCCTTTTCGTAGCCGATGACCGAATTGAGCGCGGTGACCAGGATCGGGTTGCGACCCAGCGCGGCCTCGAGCTGGTCCTGGCGCACGGTGAAGGTGGCCACCGCCTTGTCGGCCATCAGGCGAACCACGTTGCCCAGGATGTGCAGGCTTTCCAGCAGGGTCGCGGCCACCACCGGCAGCATGACGTTGAGCTGGAAATTGCCGGACTGGCCGGCCACGGTGATGGTGCCGTCGTTGCCGATGACCCGCGCGGCCACCATGCAGGCCGCTTCCGGAATGACCGGATTGACCTTGCCGGGCATGATCGAGCTGCCGGGCTGCAGCGCCTCAAGCGCGATCTCGCCCAGGCCCGCCAGCGGACCGGAGTTCATCCAGCGCAGGTCGTTGGCCATTTTCATCAGGGCCACGGCCAGGGTCTTGAGCTGGCCGGACAGCTCCACCGCCGCATCCTGGCTGCCGATGCCCTCGAACTTGTTGTCGGCCGAGCAGAATTCGAAGCCGCTGGCCGCGGTGAGCGCCTCGGCCACCCGTCGACCAAACTCGGGATGGGCATTGATACCGGTACCGACCGCCGTGCCGCCCTGGGGCAGACGCCGCATTCTTCCCAGCGCATCGACGATCCGCGAGCGCGCACTGGCCAGTTGGGCCGCCCAGGCCTCGAGCTCCTGGCCCAGGGTGACGGGCATCGCGTCCATCAGGTGGGTGCGACCCGTCTTGGCCACCGTGTCCAGTTCCGCGGCCCGCTCGAGCAGCACCGCATGCAGATGATCGAGCCCCGGCAGCAGATGCTCCGAGGCGGCCAGGCAGGCGCTGACCTGGATCGCGGTCGGAATCACGTCGTTGGAGCTCTGGCCCATGTTGACGTGATCGTTGGGGTGAACGCCGAGCGCTCCGTCGGGATCGGCCAGGCGCGCGATCACCTCGTTGGCGTTCATGTTCGAACTGGTGCCGGACCCGGTCTGGTAGACGTCGACGGGAAAGTGTGCATCCAGTTCGTTGCCGGCCACCTTGCCCGCGGCGGCACGAATCGCCCGGGCGCGGCTTGAGTCGAGCAAGCCCAGACCCTCGTTGGCCTCGGCACAGGACCCCTTGATCAACCCCAGGGCGCGGATGAAGGCGGCCGGCATGCGCTGACCGCTGACCGGGAAATTGTCGACCGCGCGCTGCGTCTGGGCGCCCCACAGGGCATCTTCAGGAACCTGAAGCTCACCCATGCTGTCGCGTTCGGTGCGGAATTTGCTCATTGTTTCTCCCTTTTGCTTCGCTGACTGGATGTCTTTTCGGCGACCACGTAGGCAATCCAGCCGGCATCGGCGTCGCCGGTTTCGGCCGGTGCATAGACGCCGTCGCCCTCGCCCGTCGCTTCGTCCGTGCCTTCCCAGTACACGGTCGCCTTCTCGAATCCGGCCTCGAGCAGGATTTCGCGAATTTCGGGCAGGGTCCACAGCCGCCAGTGATACTCGAAGGCACTGGTCAGGCTCGAGTCGTCGGGAAACTCGAAATGAATGCGGCAGGTCATGTGGTGATGGATGGGGTCGAAAGTGGCCTGGTCCCAGACATAGGTGAAATCGTCGTACTCGGTCCGTTCCTCGATCTCCCGGTGGGCGTCGTAGCCCCCGAAAGCATCGAGAAACAGCACGCCATCCTCCTTCAGCCCGGCGCGCGCGCGCTCGAAATAGGCCCGCAGCAGATCACGGCGGGTGAACAGGTAATAGCTGAAGTTCATCGCCAGGATCGCATCGACCGGCGCCGTCTCCACTTCCAGGACGTTGCTTTCGACCAACTCCACGCGCTCACGGGCGGAGGGCTTCAGGGCTGCCAGGTGATGACGCCGCCCCCAGTCGAGAACGTCCCGGTCCAGATCGACCCCGACCGCTTCGTTGGCGCGATCCAGGCGGACCCAGGCGCAGGCGGTATTGGCCGTGCCGCAGAAATCCTCGCGGATTCTCCGCAGCGGTCGTCCGGCCAGGGCCTGGTAGGTTTCGGCCACGAACTCCAGCTCGGCTTCCGGATCCTGGACGCTGGCCTCGTAGAGCACGTGCCGGTCGGCCCGTTCGGCCAGGGTCGGTTTCTTCTTGACGGAGGATTTTGCCATTTTTGAAGGTCTCGCCTCAGCGCTGTTGCCGCACCGCCGGCCAGGCCGCGCGCAGGTAGGTGATCATGGAAACAATGGTCAGGACCGCGGCGGCGACCAGCAGCCAGATCCCGATACCCAGAATGGGCAGCCCGAACAAGTCCTGCCCGTACAGCAGAAATCCGATCGCCACCATCTGCAGGATGGTCTTGATCTTGCCGGTCCAGGCTACCTTCACCCGCGCACCCTCGCCCAGACCGGCCATCCACTCGCGCAAGGCCGACACGGTAATCTCGCGACCGATGATGACCGCTGCCGAAATGGCCAGCAGCAAGTCGGGATTGCGCTGGACGATCAGGATCAGCGCGACCGCCACCATCAGCTTGTCGGCAACCGGGTCCAGAAAGGCACCGAATGCGCTCATCATGCCGAATCTCCGGGCGATCCAGCCGTCCAGCCAGTCGGTAATGGCCGCCGCGACGAAGATCAGCAGCGCGGCAAGATTGGACCATTCGACCGGCAGGTAGAACACGATGACCAGAATCGGGATCATGACGATCCGAAGCAGGGTCAGGATGGTGGGGATGGTCAGCTGCACGCGCCGGAATCCTGTTGCAAGAGCGGAATTATCCCGCAATTTGCCCCCCGGGTCAGCGCTTCGCGTCAGATTGATGCGTTTTGCAGGTGCTCGACGATGCGCTCGGCCAGGGCCCGATGAATGCCCTGGACCTTCATCAGGTCATCCGGCCCGGCCTTGCTCAGGCCCTGCAGCCCGCCGAAATGGCTCAGCAAGCGCTGTCGACGGGCCGGACCGACACCGGGAATGTCCTCCAGCGGAGAGGCCTGTGCGCGCTTCTGGCGCCGCTTTCTATGGCCGGTGATGGCGAAGCGATGGGCCTCGTCGCGGATCTGCTGAACCAGGTGCGAGGCCGGATGATGCGGGCCCGGCACCACTTCCCTGTCGCCGACGATGAGACGCTCGTGGCCAGCCTTGCGCGCCGCTCCCTTGGCCACCCCGACCAGCCGGATGGCGTCCAGGCCGAGTTCGTCCATGACCCGCTGCGCGCGAGCGAGCTGACCGGCACCGCCGTCGATCAGGATCAGGTCCGGCAGACTTTCGGCCTGCTCCAGGGCCCGGCGGTAGCGACGCGTCAGCGCCTGGGCCATGGCCGCGTAATCGTCGCCCGGCTCGGTGCCGGTGATGTTGTAGTGGCGGTAATGCTTCTTCACCGGGCCTTCGAGGCCGAACACCACGCACGCGCCGACGGTTTCGGTCCCGGAGATGTGGCTGATGTCGAAACACTCGATGCGCTGCGGCGGTTGATCCAGCTCGATCAGTTCCGCCAGCGCCCGCAGGCCGCGACCGATCTGGTCGCGCTCGGACTGACGTCGGCGCAGCGCGTCCTCGGCGTTGGTCGCGGCCAGACGCACCCACTGCGCCCGCTGGCCGCGCAGGCGCCAGCGCAACCCGACCCTGGCCCCGCGCCTGCGCCCCAGCGCCTCTGACCAGAGAGCGGCCTCGGTCGGCTCATGCGACAGCAGGATCTCGGCCGGGGGAATGCGCTCGGCATAGTACTGACCAACGAATGCGGACATGATGTCGCCCTCGGTCAGCGCCTCGTGCAGGTTGCCGGGAAAAAAACAGCGCCCGCCGACGTTGCGCCCCTGCCGGAACTCGACCACTTGCACCGCCGCCTTGCCGGCCTTGAGGCACAGTGCAAGTACATCCAGGGTCTCGCTGCCGCCGGCCACGTACTGGGCCGATCGCACCCGCTGCAGCGACTGGATGTGGTCGCGCAGCCTCGCCGCTTTCTCGAAGTCCAGTGCTTGTGCTGCCGCCTGCATCCGCTGGGCGAGGTGGTCGATGACCGCTGCATCCTCGCCCTTGAGCAGTCGCCGCGCGGCATCGACGTCGCGCTGGTATTCCTCGCTCGAGATATGCCCTACGCAGGGTGCCGAACAGCGCCCGATCTGGTACTGCAGGCACGGCCGCGTGCGATTGGCGAACACGCTGTCGCGGCACTGGCGCAGACCGAACAGGCGGTAAATCTCGCTCAAGGACTCGCGCACCGCGCCGGCGCTGGAATAGGGTCCGAAATATTCGCCCGGTGCCTTGCGGCTGCCGCGGTAGAAGGCGATCCGCGGAAACTCGTGCGTGGTGTCGAGGCGGATCCAGGGATAGCTCTTGTCGTCGCGCAGATTGATGTTGAAGCGCGGTCGGAACGACTTGATCCACTCGTTTTCCAGCAGCAGGGCCTCGGCCTCGGTACGGGTCAGGCTGACCTCCATGGCCGCGGTCTTGCCGATCATCAGGTTGATGCGCGGCCCCTTGTCGCGGCGGTCGAAATAGCTCGCCACGCGCCGGCGCAGGTTGCGCGCCTTGCCGACGTAGAGCACCCTGCCCTGGTCATCCTTCATCAGGTAGACCCCGGGGCCGGTGGTCAGGCTGCGGGCAAAGGCGGCGCCATCGAAAGCAGTCATCGGCGCCGGACGTTCAGCTCCGCGATCAGTTGGTCGGCCGCGCTTTCGAGCATGTCGATGACGCGCTGAAAGCCGTCGTCGCCGCCGTAGTAGGGATCGGGAACTTCGTCGAGTCCATAGTCCGGCGCCAGGCTCATCACCAGGTCGAGTCGCGCGGCGCCATCCGGCGGGGCCATGCGCTGCAGTGCCGACAGGTTGGAGCGGTCCATGGCGTAGATGCGATCGAAGCGGACGAAGTCCTCCAGGCACACCTGGCGAGCGCGCTGGGTGCTCAGGTCGACGCCCCAGCGCCGCGCGAAGGCCTGCGAGCGCGGGTCCGGGGGATGACCGACGTGCCAGTCGCCGGTGCCGGCCGAATCGGTGATCAGCTCGATGTCGGCGCCGGCCAGCTTGTGGTCGAAAACGGCCTTGGCCGTGGGACTGCGGCAGATGTTGCCGAGACAGACGAAGAGAACGCTTTTCATGGCTTTTGCCCCGCGTGGAAGAAATTCGCGCGGACCCGAGCCAGATCCTCCGGGGTATCGATGCCCGCCGGCACCGGTTCCGGGCACGGCGCGCAGGCGATGGCCCAGCCGGCCGACAGGGCCCGCAACTGCTCCAGCGATTCCAGAACCTCCAGCCGGCTGGGCGGCAGATCCGGCCAGGCCCGCAAGGCGCTGACGCGATAAGCATACAGACCCACGTGTCGACAGCCATCGCCGGGCTGAAACTCCCGACCCCGCGGCCAGGGCACCGGTGCCCGAGAAAAGTACAGGGCCCGACCGGCTGCATCGGTCACCAGCTTGACCACGTTGGGATCGCGCCACTGCGACGCGCTTTCCAGCGGCCGCCACAGGGTCGCCATGCGCGCCTCCCCGTCGGCCTCGAGCAGGTCGACCACGGAGCGAATGGCCACAAGCGGCATCAGCGGCTCATCGCCCTGCAGATTGACCACGATCTGATCGGCGGCCAGGCCCAGCCGCTGCACCGCCTCGACCAGTCGATCGGTTCCGGAGGCGTGGTCGGCGCGGGTCATCACGACCGCACCGCCGGCTTGCTGCACGCAGCGCGCCACCCGCTCGCTGTCTGTGGCCACATGCACGCTGGCTGCGCCGGCGGCATGCGCCCGTTCGAGCACGCGCACGATCAGGCTGCGCCCGCCGAGATCGGCCAGCGGCTTGTCCGGCAACCGGGTCGACGCCAGGCGGGCCGGAATCAGGATGTGAAACCCGTCATTCATCGAGCGAATTGTTGCACATGCGCGGTGACCATCTCCAGCAGGGTTTGAGGCAGTACGGCATTGATTTCAAGCACGTATAGCGGCTGAGGCACCCGCTTGAGGCGTCGCAGCTTGACCGCATCCTTGGCGGTCGTCACGATCGGCGGGGGAATGCCGTCCAGGTCGGCGTCAGTGAACCGATGATGGTCGGGAAATGCGC
>JAWLFD010000141.1:0-6185 GCA_041685745.1 Wenzhouxiangella sp. | reverse complement strand
CGGCGAAATTCTCGAACCAGGTGCCGGTGGTCTCGCGCATCGCCTCGCGGGCATCTTCGACCGCGTTCTGGGCCACGATGACCCGCGCCCGGGCCCCGTCCCAGGTCGCGCGCGCTTCATGGACATCGGTCACGGCGGCCAAGCCGACCTCGAAGCGCTGCTCGGCCTGCTCGAACTGGCGGCGCAGCGCGGTTTCCTCGGCCTCGGAAAAGCGCAGGGTGTCAATGGCAGTCAGGACGTCAAAGTAGCGCTGGCTGACGCGAAACAGAAAGTTCTGGAAGGCTTCCTTGTACTGGGCATCGGCGGAGGCCAGCTCGGCCCGGCCGCGCTCCAGCCGCCCGTAATTGCCATCGTCGTAGATGCTCTGGCGCAGCTGGATACTGTAGTTGCGCTGATCGATGTCGTTGGTCGGCAGGCTGTTTCCACCCACGCTGGGCGACGACTCGCCCAGCGTCTGCGAGGCGCTGCCCGACAGCTGCGGCAGCAGCGCCGCCCGGGTCTGGACCGGAATCTCGCCGGCAACGGCCAGGCGGCGCTCGGCGGCGCGCAGTTCGGCATCGTTGGTCTGGGCCAGTTCGTAAACACCCAACAGGTCGACCGCGAAGGCCAGCGGACTCAGCGCAAGCGACAGGCCCAGCGCAACGGCAGTTTTCTTGATCATCAGCATACTCTAATGTAACTTGACTCAGAATTCGAATACGGGGCGGTCTTCGGCCCCGACCAGTCGGGGCAGATCGGTCTCGAACAGGCTTTCGGTCGTCCAGCGATCGTGCGCGTGGCGGTGCAGGCAGACCGCTTCCATGGCCGGGCTGCAGCCGCGCACGGCGAACAGGCGACCGCCCGGGCCGACCCAATCGAGCAGACGCGACGGAATATCGGCCGCCGATCCGGTCACGACGACCCGGTCGAAGCGCCTGCCGGGGTCGAACTGCTCATCGAAGACATCATTGCAGCGCACTTCCACCTCGGCCACGCCCAGGCGTTCCAGGCGCGCGGCCGCGGTATCGGCCAGCTCAGCATGGATATCGATGCTCAGAACCCGGCCGCCCAGCGCCGCCAGACAGGCCGCGGTAAAGCCGGTGCCGGTACCGATTTCCAGCACCGTGTCACCGGCTTCCAGCGCCAGCGCCTGCAGCATCCGGCCTTCTTCGACCGGCTTCATCATCGACTGCTCCATGGCCAGCGGAATCCGCAGATCCGCAAACGCCATGCGGCGGTAGCGCGAGGGCACGAAGTCCTCGCGCGGCACGCGGCCGAGAACGTCGAGTACCGCCGAGTCCAGCACGTCCCAGGTGCGGACCTGCTGCTCGATCATGTTGAAGCGAGCCTGTTCGATGTTGAGCGCCATGGCGATATTGTACCCGCCCCGTCGTGAGACCGGCTGTGCCGGAGGTCATGACCACCTGCAGTAGAATCCTCGGAACAGCCGCCTGCAATCCCCGAGGTCAGATTCACCATGAAGATCAAGCCTGTCCGCCTGTTATTGACCAGCCTGCTCCTGATCCATCTGATGCCCCTGCACGCCGAAACCGGCCCAGCGATCATTTTCGAGCAGGTACAGCTGATCGATGTTGTCAACGGCCGGGTCGCAGAGCCCGCCGACCTTGCCGTCAGCCAGGGCCGCATTCTGGCCGCAGGAGACGAGCCCGACGAGGCCGTCCGGATCGCGGCGGCGGGAAAATACCTGATGCCCGGGCTGGCCGAGATGCATGCCCACGTTCCGCCGGCGCGGGTCGGCGAGCAGCAGATTCGGGATACGCTGGTGCTGTACCTCGCCCACGGCATCACCACGATTCGAGGCATGCTGGGCGAGCCGTCGCACCTGGTCCTGCGTCAGCAGCTGGCTGCCGGAGAAGTCGTCGGCCCGCGCCTGATCACCTCCGGACCTTCGTTCAACAACCGCACCATCGCCTCGCCGGCCGCCGCCGCCGAGCGCGTGCGCTCGCAAGTCGAAGCGGGCTACGACCTGCTCAAGCTGCATCCGGGCCTGTGGCCGGACGCCTTTGCCGCCATCGCCGAGACCGCCGATGCACTGGGCATGGCCTATTCCGGCCATGTTTCCGTGGCCGTGGGACTGGACCGGGTGCTGGCCTCGCGCCAGGGCAGCATCGACCATCTCGACGGCTACGGACAGCAGCTGGTGCCGCCCGACCATGCTCTCTACGGGACCGACCCCGGCCTGTTCGCGGTCAAGCTCGTCGAGGGCATGGACCCGGACCGGATTCCGGAGCTGGCGCGCCGGACCGCCGAGTCCGGTATCGCCAACGTGCCCACCCAGAGCCTGATCGAGAACTGGGCGATCGGCGACGTCGACGCCCTGATGGCCCGCCCGGCCATGCGCTGGATTCCGCAAGCAACGCAAGCACAGTGGCGTGAAGGCATTGACCGGATCCGCGCCGGAACCTCGGCCGAGCAGGGCGAGCGTTTCGTCGAAATCCGGCGCGCGCTGATCCAGGCGCTGCAAGAGGCCGGAGCCTTGTTGCTGCTCGGGGCGGACGCCCCGCAGATTCTCAACGTGCCCGGCGACGCGATCCATCATGAACTCGAAACCTATGTCGCCAGCGGTCTGTCGCCGGCCGAGGCGCTGGCCAGCGGCACCATCAACGTCGCCCGCTACCTTGACCAGGCCGATCGCTACGGCTGCCTGCAGCCTGACTGCGTCGCCGACCTGGTGCTGCTCAACGCCAACCCGCTCGAAGACATCCGCAACAGCCGCGCGATCGAAGGCGTGATGCGGGCCGGCCGCTGGTTCGACCGCGAAACCCTGGACCGGATGCTCGAGGAGGTGGCCGCTCGCGCCATGGGAAAGCCGTGAGCCGCGATTCGGCCTGGCTGGACGGCGTGCGCCACGAGCCGCTGAGCTATTTCGACCGTCTGGACAGCCGAGCGCTCGAAGAGATCGAACTGGCGGTGATCCACGCCACCGAGCTGCCCGACCTGGCCGTGGCCCGGGAATACGGCGAACGCATCCACTACCCGGTCTCGCAGACCGGCAACAGCGGCCATTTCTATATCGATCGCGACGGCAGCGTTCGGCAATGGGTGGCCCTGGACCGGATCGCTCATCACGTGGCCGGGCACAACCGCACGTCGATCGGCATCGAGCTGGTCAACCTGGGACGCTTCCCGAACTGGCTGGACAGCCGTCATCAGGTCTGGCAGGAGGGCGTGACGCCGAACCAGGTCGCGGCGCTGATCGATCTGCTCAACCGGCTTGGCCGGCATCTGCCGTCACTGCAGCACATCGCCGGGCACGACCAGCTGGATGTCCGCTTCGTGCCGGCAAGCGACGAACCCGGGCGCGAAGTCCGACGCAAACTGGACCCGGGGCCGGACTTCCCGTGGGATACCGTGATCAAGGCGACCGGGTTGTCGGCGCCTGGTGAGCGGTCCGACGGCTAATCGCTGCCCGAATCGTCGCTTGACCCACTGGGCGGCCGCAGCGCCGCGGCGACGATCTCGCCGACGTCCGAGCTCAGACGACCGCCTGCCAGCCGCTCCAGTTCGGCCTGCATCCGCTCTGCCCGCCCGGGCTCGTAGCGCCGCCAGCGAGCGAACGCCCCGGCCAGCCGCGCGGCCACCTGCGGATTGATCGCGTCGAGCCGGGCTATGACATCGGCGACCAGCCGATACCCGGCACCGTCGGCGCGATGAAAAGCCACCGGGTTGGCCATGGCAAAACTGCCGATCACGGCGCGGACCTTGTTCGGGTTTTTCAGGCTGAACGCGGCGTGCGCCATCAGTTCGGGCAGAAGATCGGCTACCGTGGCATCCGGACGGGTTGCCTGAACGGCAAACCACTTGTC
Organism: Wenzhouxiangella sp.; assembly: GCA_041685745.1. Lineage (GTDB taxonomy): Bacteria > Pseudomonadota > Gammaproteobacteria > Xanthomonadales > Wenzhouxiangellaceae > Wenzhouxiangella. The sequence goes on along the minus strand of JAWLFD010000141.1, from coordinate 2,379 downwards.
CATGACCAGCGCGTCGTCGGCGAAGCGCTCGGCAAAATCGGCCAGCGCCGGCTCGGCCTCTTCGGCACCGGCGTGAACCAGCGCGCGCAAGGCAGCGAAGCGGTCGGTCATGTTGTCGGCCCGCCGGTACTGCGCCTCGGCCTGCACGGTCCAGTTGGGGTCGCTGGCCGCCGACAGCCAGTGGAGCGCCGTGTTCCTGAGTCGCCGGCGGCCGATCGCGGGCCCGTCGGGGCTCCAGCCACGACCGTCGTCGAGACGCCGATACACCGCGTTGAACTCGGCGGTCAGGTGATCGGCCAGGTAGGTGGCCAGATCCGTGCGGGCGCGATGGATTGCTTGCGGGTCGACGGGCTCGCGCTGCTCGGCCAGCTCGGCTTCCGATGGCAGCGACAACAGTTCGGCGGCCAGCGCCGGGTCCAGTTCGGAATCAGCCAGAACGGCTCGCCACGCCGAGGCCAGCAGGCCGACGGTGTCAGGCAGCCCGCCGGGCCGCTCGATGCCCTCGTGCAGAATGCGCTCGGCCAGGCGTCGACCGGCGCGCCAGCGGTTGACTGCATCGGGATCGAACCCGGCCAGCCGAGCCAGTTGCGCCAGCGACCACTCGTACTCCAGTCGCACCGGTGCGGAGAAATCGCGCAGCAGGGACGGCAGGGCGTCGGCCGGCAGACCCTGGAAACGGTACTCGGCCCGGTCCTGGTCCAGCATCAGGATGACGGTTTCGGCCGGGGCATCATCGGCGCCGGCCAGCGCGACCTTCAGCGACCGGTTTTCTGTGTCCAGGAAACCGACGGCAACCGGAATCATCAGTGGCCCGATCTCGGCGTTGTCTGGATGGTCGGGCAGGGCTTGTTCCAGCGTCAACACCAGCTCGTCCCGGTCGCTGTCGAAACGGGTCCGGGCGCGCACCGTCGGCGTGCCGACCTGGCGATACCAGCGCTCGAAGCCGGCCAGGTCGCGGCCGTTGGCGTCGGCCATCGCGGCCAGGAAATCATCGCAGGTCACTGCCTGACCGTCATGACGCTCGAAGTACAAATCCAGGCCGCGGCGGAAACCGTCACGGCCCAGCAGGGTCTGGTACATGCGCACCACTTCGGCGCCCTTTTCGTAAACCGTCGCGGTGTAGAAGTTGTTGATTTCCACGTAGCGTTCCGGACGCACCGGATGCGCCATGGGGCCAGCGTCTTCCGGCATCTGCCGAACCATCAGGTCGCTGACGTCCTGGATGCGCTTGACCGGGCGGGAATGCATATCACTGGTGAACTCCTGGTCGCGGAAGACCGTCAGGCCCTCCTTGAGGGTGAGCTGGAACCAGTCCCGGCAGGTGACACGATTGCCCGTCCAGTTGTGGAAGTATTCGTGCGCGATGACGGCCTCGACCGCCTCGAAGTCGGCATCCGTCGCGGTTTCCTGATCGGCCAGGACATAGCGCGCGTTGAAGATGTTCAGCGACTTGTTCTCCATCGCCCCCATGTTGAAATCGTGGGTGGCGACGATGTGGTAAACATCGAGGTCGTACTCCAGCCCGAACCGTTCCTCGTCCCAGCGCATGGCCCGCTTCAGGCTGGCCATGGCATACGCCAGGCGATCGAGGCTATCGGGGTCGGAATGCACGTGCAGATCCACCCGTCGACCCGAGCCGGTCGTGAAGGTGTCGCTGACCGACGCCAGGCGACCCGCAGCGACCGCGAACAGGTAGCTCGGTTTGGGAAACGGGTCGTCCCAGACCGCATAGTGCTCGTCGCCGTCAAGAGGCCCCTGCTCGATGCAGTTGCCGTTCGACAGCAGCACCGGAAACTCTACCCGCGAACCTTCGAGCCGCACGCGGAACCTGGCCATCACGTCGGGACGGTCCGGGAACCAGGTGATCTTGCGAAACCCCTCGGGTTCGCACTGGCTCAGGAGCATGTTGCCGGCGGCATACAGGCCTTCCAGCGCGGTGTTGGCGCTAGGCGCGATCTCGACCTCGGTTTCCACCTCGGCCTGGTCGGGGACCGAGCCGATGATCATCTCCTCGCCCTCGTGTCGGCGCTGCGCGTGGCTCACGGGCTTGCCGTCGACGCGCACCGCACGCGTGGTCAGGCCCACGCCGGCCAGGGCCAGCGGCGCGCGCGCGGCGTTGCAGTCGGGATTGCGACGCACCTGCAGGCGGGCATGAACCCGGGTCGTGTCCGCATCCAGCTTCAAGGTCAGTTCTACCCGGTCGACGAGCCAGGCCGGCGGTTGATAGTCGCGGCGAAGCGTTGGCTTGCTACCCTGGTCGGCACGTAAGGCCATCAGCGATTCCGTCATCTGGAGGGGGCTGTAGTATACGGATTGGAGATCGGGAAACGCACGGACGCATGAAACTCTGGCTGCTTCGACATGCCACTGCGGAAGATC
>JAWLFD010000140.1:0-6192 GCA_041685745.1 Wenzhouxiangella sp. | reverse complement strand
GGGCCGTTCCAGATCACGGTGCCGGCCTTGCGGATGATGCCGGCCAGACGACCGGCGGTTTCCGGGCCGATGTCGAGAATCATCTCGTCGCTGTGGACCCGGCTGACGTCGCGCAGCGAAGGATGGGCCTCCTGGTGGAACCGCTCGGCGGTGAGCACGTCGGTCGGCAGCGGAATCGAGGCCCCGCGCGCCTCGGCGCGTTCGAGCAGTTTTCTGGCGGTTTCGACCAGGTCGGCTTCGTGCAGGGACTGGCCGATGCGATGGCCGGCCGCGGCCAGGAAGGTGTTGGCAATCCCGCCGCCGACGATGAGCTGGTCGACCTTGTCGATCAGCGCTTCGAGGACCTTGAGCTTGGACGAGACCTTGGAGCCGCCGACGATGGCGACCATCGGCCGGGCCGGATCGGCCAGGGCCTTTTCCAGGGCCTTGAGTTCGGTGGCCAGCAGCGGCCCGGCGCAGGCGACGGCGGCCTTGCGGATCACGCCCTCGGTCGAGGCCTGGGCGCGATGCGCGGTGGCGAACGCGTCCATGACGAAGACGTCGCACAGCGCGGCCATGCGTTCGGCCAGCGCTTCGTCGTTGGCTTTCTCGCCGGCAAGAAAGCGCACGTTTTCCAGCAGCACCAGCTCGCCCGGTCGGACCTCGACGCCGTCGAGCCAGTCGCTGACCAGGCGAACCGGCTGGCCGAGCATCTCGCCGAGGACCTCGGCGACCGGTTTGAGCGAGTACTGGGCCTCGGGCTTGCCCTCGGTGGGCCGTCCCAGATGAGACATCACCATCACCGCCGCGCCCTTCTTGAGGGCCTGCTGAAAGGTCGGCAGGCTGGCCTGGATTCGGGCCCGGGAGGTCACCTGGCCGTCCTGGACCGGCACGTTGAGATCGGAGCGGATCAGCACCCGCTTTCCTGCCAGATCAAGCTGCTCGAAGGTCTTCATGCGTCTTTCTTCCAGGTCTTTGCTAGAGTTTGGCCAGAACGGTGGCGGTATCGAGCATGCGGTTGGAGAAGCCCCACTCGTTGTCGTACCAGCTCAGGATCTTGACCAGGCGTCCGCCGGCGACCTTGGTCAGGGTTGCATCGAACACCGACGAGCGCGGGTCGTGGTTGAAGTCGATCGACACCAGCGGGGCTTCGTTGTAGCCCAGGATGCCGTTGAGCGCGCCCTCGCTGGCCGCCTTGACCGTGGCGTTGATTTCTTCGACCGAGGTTTCGCGCCCGGCAATGAAACTCAGGTCGACCACCGAGACGTTGATGGTCGGTACGCGCATGGCGAAGCCGTCGAGCTTGCCGTCCATTTCCGGAAGCACCAGGCCGACCGCGGCAGCGGCCCCGGTCTTGGTCGGAATCTGGCTCATGGTGGCCGAGCGCGCCCGGCGCAGGTCCTTGTGGAAGACGTCGGTCAGGACCTGGTCGTTGGTGTAGGCGTGAATGGTGGTCATCAGCCCGGACTCGATGCCGATGGCGTCGTTGAGCGGCTTGACCACCGGCGCCAGGCAGTTGGTGGTGCACGAGGCGTTGGAGACGATGTCGTCGTCGCTTTTGAGGATGTCGTGGTTGACGCCGTAGACGATGGTCGGCAGGTCCTTGCCGGCCGGGGCCGAGATCAGCACCTTGCGTGCACCGGCACTCAGGTGGGCAGAGGCCTTCTCCTTGCTGTTAAAGATTCCGGTGCATTCCATGACCACATCGACCCCCATTTCGCCCCAGGGCAGTTTGGCGGGGTCGCGTTCGGCCAGGACCCGGATACGGTCGCCGTTGACGATCAGGTCGTTGCCGTCGACCTGGACGTCGGCACTGAACTTGCCGTGGGCGGTATCAAAACGGGTCAGGTGGGCGTTGGTCTCGGTGTCACCGAGATCGTTGACCGCGACGATCGCGATGTCCTGGTTCCGGCCGTATTCGTACAGGGCGCGGAGCACGTTGCGGCCGATGCGGCCATAGCCGTTGATGGCGACCTTGATGGGCATGGATTGCTCTCCGGAGGTATTGGCAAAGGGTATGAACTTCCGATTGTACTGTGATGAATTGGCCACGGCCACCTGCGGGTCCGGACTGGGCGACGATGGTACTCTTCGCAGGAACCACCTGTGCCACCCGTGTGGCGTGGTCGCAGTCCTCGAGGTGCGCTGCGGCTGACATGTTTGATGTTGCTGGAGCTGGTCGATGTCTTCTGATCACAGACCCCGCCTGACCCCCGCTCGCCGGCGCCTGCTCGATCGCCTGCTCGAAGAGTTGCTTGACCTGGAGGCCGCCGAGCGCGCTGGCCGTCTGCAGGCGCTGGGCAAGCGCTGTCCGCGCCTGCACGGCTGGCTGGAGCGGTTGATCGACGCCAGCCAGTCGCCGGTAACCCACCTGCATGATGTCGTGGCCCGCTCCGCCGAGCGCGCGATCACCGGTCACAATCCGCCGGCGCATCTGCAGCCCGGCGAAAGGCTGGGTTCATGGCGGATCGTGGGACCCGCAGGCCGCGGCGGCATGGGCGTCGTCTACCGGGCCGAGCGGGCCGACGGCGCCTTCGAAATGGACGCCGCGATCAAGCTGGTCGGTTCGCGCCATTCGGGCCTGGCCGAGCGCCTGGTCCAGGAGCGACAGCTGCTGGCCCGACTCAATCATCCCGGGATTTCGCGCCTGATCGACGGCGGCGTGACCGAGGCCGGCCGGGCCTACCTGGTGATGGAATGGGTGGCGGGCGAGGATCTGTCGGAGTCGCTGCGGGCCGGCCTGGATCCGCTTGGCACCTTTGCCGAAATCGCCGACGCGCTGACCCACGCCCACCAGCGCATGGTGGTCCACGGCGACATCAAGCCGGGCAATGTCCGAATCACGCCCCGGGGCCGCGCCCGCCTGCTTGATTTCGGCGTGGCCCGGCTGATCGCCGACGAGGTGGTCGAAAACGACGCCGCGCTGCGTGGCCTGACGCCGGCGTTTGCCGCACCGGAACTGCTCGACGGTCAGCCGGCCACGGCCCAGTCCGACCTGTGGGCGGCGGGCGCGCTGCTGAACTGGCTTTTGACGGGGCGTCGTCCGGCCGGAGACGGGAGCGCGCCGGACACGTCCAATATCGCTCACCCCCGAGCCGGCGACCTGGCCGCCGTGATCGGCAAGGCCTGCGCCGAGGACCCGGCGCAGCGCTACCCGTCGGTTGCCGCGCTGGCCGAAGAGATCGGTCGCATTCGCGGCCGGCGTCCGGTCCAGGCGCGGCCGGCCGGCCCGCTGCGTCGCCTGCGGTTCTGGTCGCAGCGCAACCCGGTCGGAGCGCTGCTGGCCGTGGCCCTGACCGTCGGCGCGGTCGCCGGGGCCGTCGTTCTGGGCTGGCAGGCCCAGCTGGTGCGCGCCGAACGCGACCTCGCGCGGGTCGAGAACACCCGCTGGGAGATCATGCGCGAGCAGCTGGTGACCTTGTTTCGCGTCGTGGCCGACGAAGCCGGGGACGAGGATCTCGGGGCGCGCGAACTGCTCGACGGCTCGGTTGACCGGCTCGATGACCTGCTCGCCGGCGATGACCAGGGGCGGGCCTTCATCGAGACCATGCTCGGCTCGCTGTACGTCGCGCTGCAGGATTACCAGAGCGCGGCCGATGTGCTGCGACCGTTCGTCGACGACGACGCCGAGATCGCGGCACCGATCCTGCGCAGCGATGCCTACGGCAATCTGGCCCTTGCCGAGGTGCACCTGGGCAATCACGAGCGCGCGCTGGCGCTGGTCGACCAGGCGATCGAGATGGTCAGCGGCCAGCCCGGCGACTACCGTCGGCGGCTGTCGGAGTTGCACGCGACCCGCGGCAGCGCCCTGCGCGGCCTGGGCGACTGGCCGGCGGCGATCGAGACCCTGAAGCGCAGCGTGGCGCTGGCCAGGGAGGTCAGCAGCAAGCCGCACCGGACCCTGGCGATGGCCTCGAACAATCTCGGGGTCAACCTCAACCATGCCGGGCGGATCGAAGAAGCGCGCCAGGCTTTTGAAGACTCGCTGGAACACTGGCGCGCCCTCGGTCTGGGCGAATCCAGCGACGCCCTGACCGTGCTCGGCAACCTGGCCGCCATCTACCATCGCCAGGGCCACCTGGCGATGGCCGAATCGGCCTACGCCGAGGCCATCGAGCTGCGCCGCCGGCGGTTCGGCGATTCGGCCGCGCTGGCCGCGGCGATGAACAACCATGGCCAGGTGCTGATCGTTCGCCATCGCCTCGACGAGGCCCGCGATCGGCTCGTGCAGGCGCGCGAGATGATGGGTCGGTTCAACGGCCAAGACAGCCCGCATTACGCCATCGTGCTGCGCTCGCTCGGGATGCTGGCCCTGACCAGTGGTGAACTGGAGGGGGCCCATGCGACGCTCGCCCAGGCCGAGTCCATCCTGCTGGACACCGTCGGCCCCGACCACCTGTTTACCGTTTTAGTGCGCGCCCAGCAGGCGATGGTCCTGGCCCGCCGCGATCCGGTGGCCGGCGCCGAGCGCTTTGACGACGTCATCGCCCGGATGGCGGAACTGGGTGAGCCGGCCGAGACGCACCGGGCCAGCGCGCTGTGCGAACAGGCCGTGGTCCTGATCGACCTGGAGCGGATCGAGGCCGCTCGGGCGGCGGCCGAAGATTGCCTGGAAATCCGACGCGCTCGTCTTCAGGAAGGCAACTGGGAAATCCGCACCGCCGAGGCGCTGGTCGCCGCCGCCGCTGACCATGCCGGAGACGCCGAGGCGCGCAGCATCCTGAGCGATCATGTCGCGGCCCTGGCCCAGACCTACGGCCCGGGCCATCCTCGACTCGCCTGGCTGGAAGGCCGGCTCCAGCCCTGAAGCTCCCCCGTGGCGTGATCAACCAGTGGCCCGATAGTCACGGTCCGCTGGGCTCAGCCTGCTTCAATCAATTCGCGTGCGGCCGCGGCCACTGCCTCGGCGGTCAGGCCGAATTCGGCAAACAGTTGTTCGGCCGGGGCTGAGGCGCCGAAGCGGTCGAGGCCGATGATGCGGCCGCGATCACCGACCAGCGGGCGCCAGTAGCGGGTGACGCCGGCCTCGACCGCCACCCGGGCGGTCAGGCCCGGCGGCAGCACGGTGTCGCGATAGCGGGGATCCTGGGCCTCGAAGAAGTCCGGGTTGGGCATGGAGACCACGCGCACGCCGATGCCCTCTTCGTTTAGCGTTTTTGCCGCGTCCACGGCCAGGCCGACCTCGGATCCGGAGGCCATGATGACGACCTGCGGTTCGCCTTCGTCCGGGTCGCGCAGCACGTAGCCGCCGCGCACGATATCGGCCACCTGGTCTTCGCTGCGCGCCTGGTGCGGCAATCCCTGGCGGGTCAGGACCAGCGCGGTCGGGCCGTTGCGGCGGGCAATCGCCGCCCCCCAGGCGGCCAGGGTCTCGACCTTGTCGCAGGGCCGCCAGACTTCCAGGTTCGGAATCAGGCGCAGCGAGGCCAGGTGCTCGACCGGCTGGTGGGTGGGGCCGTCTTCGCCCAGGCCGATCGAGTCGTGGGTGTAGACGTGGATCGCCCCGGTCGGGATCAGGGCCGACATGCGCACCGCGTTGCGGGCGTAGTCGGAAAACACCAGGAAGGTGCCGGTGTAGGGAATGAAGCCGCCGTGCAGGGCCAGGCCGTTGGCGATGGCGGTCATGCCGAACTCGCGCACGCCGTAGTAGATGTAGTTGCCGCGCGCCGGGTCCTCGTTGACGTCGACGCTGCCCGACCAGTCGGTGTTGTTGGAGCCGGTCAGGTCGGCCGAACCGCCGAGCATTTCCGGCAGCGCCTTGGCCATGACTTCCAGGGCCATGGTCGAGGCCTTGCGCGTGGCCACCTTGCTGTCGTCGGCCTGCATTGCCATGAGTGCTTCGACAAAGCGGTCTTCGAAGTCCTCGGGCAGGTCGTTGTTCATCCGCCGCTCGAACTCCTCGGCCTGCTCCGGCAGGCTTTCGCGGTAGTTCTTCCAGACTTGCTGCCACTGCTGCTCGCGCGCCTGTCCGGCCGCGCGGGCGTCCCAGCCCGAGCGGATCTCGTCGGGTATCTCGAACGGCGCATGCGGCCAGTCCAGCGCCTCGCGCGTGGCCGCGATCTCGTCATCGCCCAGCGGTGCGCCGTGGGTGGCGGCGGTACCCGCCTTGCCGGGTGAGCCAAAGCCGATGGTGGTCTTGCAGCAGATCAGGGTGGGCTGGCCGGTGTTGCTGCGCGCGGCCCGGATGGCCTGTTCGATGTTGACCGGGTCGTG
>JAWLFD010000139.1:0-6194 GCA_041685745.1 Wenzhouxiangella sp. | reverse complement strand
GATGGAAGGCATGGGCGTGCAGTTTCACCTCGGCGTCGAGATCGGCCGGGAACGCACCCTCGCCCAGCTGCTCGAGGAATACGATGCGGTGTTTGCCGGCATGGGGACTTATCGCTACGTGCGCGGCAATCTGCCCGGCGAAGACCTCGACGGGGTCATCGAATCCCTGCCGTTCCTGATCGGCAACGTCAACCGGGTGCTCAAGGAACCGGTCTCGCAATTCCCCTACCGCAACTTGAGCGGCAAGCGCGTGGTCGTGCTCGGCGGCGGCGACACCGCCATGGACTGCGTGCGCACCAGCATCCGCCAGGGCGCCCATTCGGTCACCTGCGCCTACCGCCGCGACGAGGAAAACATGCCCGGCAGCCGGCGCGAGGTCAAGAACGCGCGCGAGGAAGGCGTGGAGTTCCTGTTCAACCGCCAGCCGGTCGAAATCCTCGGAGAAGAGGCCGTGGAGGGCGTGCGCGTGATGCGCACCCGGCTCGGCGAGCCCGATGCGCGCGGCCGGCGCCGGCCCGAACCCGTCCCGGGCAGCGAGGAAGTGCTGCCGGCCGATGCCGTCATCATCGCCTTCGGTTTCCGTCCGGACCCGCCCGAGTGGCTGCTCTCGGCCGGGGTTGAAACCCACGAGGACGGCCGCCTGAAGGTCGGCGGCGGCAGCGGGCGGGCCGAATTCCAGACCTCGCACCCGCGCATCTTCGCCGGCGGCGACATGGTGCGCGGCTCGGACCTGGTGGTCACCGCGGTGTTCGAAGGCCGCGAAGCCGCCAAGAGCCTGCTGCAGAGCATCGGCGTGGCGACGGTGCGCTCGGCGCGAGCGGCCTGAGCGCCGAGCGCCCTGGCCGCTCTGCCGGCCGCTTTGCGATAATGCCGTCCATGAAAGCATCGTTGCGGCACCTAAACCGGTGGCTGCAGATCGGCGCCCTTGTCCTGGGCGCCGGCGCCGCGCAAGCCGAGCCGCCCGCATCCAGCGTCGCGCTGAGCTGGGACCGGATCTGCGCATCCGCCATCTGCCATCGCGCCGGCCACGACGGCGTGGTCGACGTGCAGGTCGCCCCGGACGGCCGGCACGCGGTGCTGAGCGTGATCACGCCCGGTCGCGAGGGCATCCACCTGCTCGATCTCGACAGCGGAGAAAGCCGCTTCTGGACCGCCGGCCACTCGCCGGCCTGGTTTAAGGACAGTGCGCACATCGTCTTCGTCCACGCCAGCGACCTGTGGACGGTCGGACTGGATCAACCGGACCCGCAGCGCCTCACCAGCGACGACCACGATGCCGCGCAGCCGAAGCCGGCGCCGGATGGAGGCCTGGTCGCCTTTTCCAGCCGCCGCTCCGGCCACCAGGACCTGTGGCTGGTGCCTGCCGACGGCAGCACCGCGCCGCGCCAGCTGACCGAACAGACCATGGCGGCCGGCGAACTGCGCTTCGGCCATGCCTGGTCGCCCGACGGGCGCCGCATCGTCCATGTCTCCAACCGCGCCGGGCGTGACCACGACGATCTCTGGCTGGTCGAGGTCGAGTCCGGCAAGGCCCGCCAGCTGTCGCGTTCGTTCATGACGCTGGGCGCGCCGGCCTGGTCGCCCGACGGGCGCACCATCGCCGCCTTCGGCACCCCCAGGACCGGCTTCTGGTACACCCACATGGCCGATCTCTACCTGGTCGATGCCGCAACCGGTCGCGAACGCCGGCTCGATGCCGGCGTGCACGCCGTGGAGATCGGCCAACCGGTCTGGTCGGCCGACGGCAGCGAGCTGTTTTTCCTGGTCCACGAGCGCGGCGCGCTAGATGTCTGGCGGATTGCCGCCGACGGCGGGATCGCCACCCGGGTCAGCCACGCCGGCGGCATGGTCGACGGCCTGGTCGCCGACCACCGCGGTGCGCGGCTGTTGCTGGTCCGCTCCACGCCGCAGCGCGGTCGCGAGGTCGACGCCCTGGACCAGGCCGGCGGCCCGCTGCGCCGGCTCACCCGACTGGCGAGCGACTGGGAGGGACTGCAGGCGCCGCTGGAGATCAGCTTCAGGACGCGCGACGGCGTCTACATCCAGGCCTTTCGCTTCGTCCCGCCGGACTTCGATCCCGAGCGACGCTACCCCACGGTGGTCCAGCTGCACAGCGGCGGCACCCATTCGTTCTACAACGGCCTGAACCTGGTCGAGCAACTCATGGCGCAGAAGGGCTACGTGGTGCTGGCGGTCAACTACCGCGGCGGCTCCGGGTTCGGGCGCGATTTCCAGGACCTGAGCGTCGGCGACTGGGCCCACCGGCAGGCGCTGGACGCGGTCGACGCGGCCGCATGGATCCGCCGCCAGCCCTGGTCGAACGGCCGGGTCGGCGCCTACGGCTACAGCTACGGCGGCATCGTCGCCCTGGCCGCGGAAATCCGCGCCCCCGGCAGCTTCGACGCCGTGGCCAGCATGAGCGGAATCTACGATTTCGCCCAGGCTTACGAAGAAGCCGACCGCCTGGGCCGGATGTTCTTCGCCTTCGGCCACGGCGGCAGTCCCGATGAAGTACCGGCCCGCTACGTCGCCAGTAACCTGCTCGACCGGATCGCCGGCGTGCAGGCACCGGTTCTGCTGACCCACGGTGAACGGGACCGGCGCGCACCCTTTTCCCAGTTTCGCGCCGCCGTCGAAGCGCTCGACAAGCACGGCAAGCGTTTCGAAGCGGTCAGCTATCCGGGCGAGGGACACCTGTTTCGCGACCCGCACAACCGCGGCGACATCTATCGCCAGATGGAGGCCTGGATGCGGCGCTGGCTGATCGACCCGGAATCCTGATCCCGGCATCCGCGGCATTGCCCGGCGGTTCACCGCCGCTGGGGCACTCTTGGACCCCATGACCGACCTCCTCGTACCCGACGCCGGCGGCCTCTACTGCGCCGCGGGCGATTTCTGGATCGATCCCCTGCGGCCAGTACCGCGGGCGGTGATCACCCACGCTCATGCCGACCACGCCCGCGCCGGCGCCGGCGAATACTTCAGCGCCCGCGATGGCTTGCCGGTGCTCACCCACCGGGTCGGTGAATCCGGCCGCTTCACCGCGCTCGACTACGGCGCGCCGTTCGAGCTGGGCCAGACCCGGGTGACCCTGTTTCCGGCCGGCCATATCCTCGGTTCGGCCACGGTCCGGGTCGAGAGCGAGACCGGCACCTGGGGGGTTTCCGGCGACTTCAAGCGCGCCAGCGATCCGACGTGCCGCGCCTTCGAACCGTTTGCCTGCGATGTCTGGCTGAGCGAATGCACCTTCGGCCTGCCGGTCTACCGCTGGCCGCCCACCCACGAGGTGATCGACGACATCCTTGACTGGTGGCAGGGCTGCCGCGATGCCGGCCGACCGGCGGTGCTGTTCTGCTATGCGCTAGGCAAGGCGCAGCGCATTCTGGCCGAACTGCACAATCGCGCCGCCGGGCCGGTCTGGCTGCACGGGGCGATGCAGCCGCTGACCGAGGTCTACCGCCGGCAGGGCATCGAGATGGTCGCCACCCGCCCGGTCAGCCAGGCCGACAAGGGCTACCGCTTTGCCGGCGACCTGGTCGTGGCGCCGCCCTCGGCGGCGGGCAGCCCCTGGATGCGGCGCTTTCCCAGGCACTCGGCAGGCTTCGTCTCCGGCTGGATGCGCATCCGCGGCCACCGCCGCCGACGCGGCTACGACCGCGGTTTCGTACTGTCCGATCACGCCGACTGGCCGGGCCTGGTCGAGACGGTCGAGGACATGCGGGCCCGCCGGGTCATCACCATCCACGGCAGCGGCGAGGCGCTGGCCGGGCACCTGCGCGAGGCCGGCCTGGAGGCCGAGTGCTGGAACCTGCGTGCCAGCCTGCAGGCGGCCCGGTCGGCATGAGAGCGTTCGCGCGGCTGTTCGATCGCCTCGACCGAACCACGGCCACCAACGCCAAGGTCGAGGCGCTGGTCGACTACTTCGGCACCGCCGACCCGGCCGACGCCGCCTGGGCGGTGAGCTTCCTGACCGGGCGGCGGATCAAGCGCCTGGTCAACACGCGCGAGCTGCGCGAGTGGGCCGCGGCCGCCAGCGGCCTGCCGCTGTGGCTGGTCGAAGACAGCTACGAGCATGTCGGCGATCTGGCCGAGACCCTGCACCTGCTGCTGCCGCCCCCCGACACGGGCGGCGCCCCACCCAACCTGTCCCGCATGGTCAATGACCACCTGCTGGCCCTGCGCGAGGCCGACGACGACCAGCGCCGCCGGGCCGTTCTGGATCTTTGGCGACAGCTTGACGGCAGCGAGCGATTTCTGTTCAACAAGCTTTTGACCGGCGGCTTTCGCGTGGGCGTGTCGAAACGCCTGGTCACGCGCGCGCTGGCCGAGGTCGCCGGCGTCGACTCCAGCCTGATCGCCCACCGCCTGATGGGGCGCTGGCAGCCGACGGCGGAGTTCTTCGCCGCGCTGATCGCCGCGAAATCCGACGACGACATCGATCCGGCCGTGCCCTACCCGTTCTTTCTGGCTTCGCCGCTGGATAACGCGGCAGAAACGCTGGGCGAGCCCGACGAGTGGCAGGCCGAGTGGAAGTGGGACGGCATCCGGGCGCAGCTGATCCGGCGTGCCGGGCAAACCTATGTCTGGTCGCGCGGCGAAGACCTGATGAACGGGCGCTTTCCCGAGATTGAGGCCGCCGCCGAGCCGCTGCCCGACGGCTGCGTGCTCGACGGCGAAATCATGGCCTGGCGCGGGGACCAGCCGCTGCCGTTCGCCCTCCTGCAGCGCCGTATCGGGCGCAAGAAACCGGGGGCGAAATCGCTGGCTGACGCGCCGGTGGCCTTCCTGGCCTACGACTGCCTGGAGTCGGATGGCCGGGATATTCGCACGCGGCCGCTGGCCGAGCGGATGGAGCGGCTTGATCACGCGCTGCGCGCTGCCCCCGGGCTGCTGCGGTCGCGGCCCGTCGACTTTGCAGACTGGGACGCGTTGCCGGCGCTGCGGGCCGGTGCGCGCGAGCGCGGCGTCGAGGGGCTGATGCTCAAGCGCCTGGGCTCGCCCTACCGGGTCGGGCGCACGCGAGGCGACTGGTGGAAATGGAAAGTCGAGCCGTACACCTTCGACGGGGTGCTGATCTACGCCCAGCCCGGCCACGGCCGGCGCTCGGGGCTTTTCACCGACTACACGTTCGCCGTCCACGACGGTGAGCAGCTGGTGCCGGTGGCCAAGGCCTATTCCGGTCTGAGCCAGGCCGAGATCGATCGCCTCGACCGCTGGATCCGCGGCCACACCCGCGAGCGCTTCGGGCCGGTGCGCTCGGTCGAACCGGTGCACGTGTTCGAGCTGGCTTTCGAGGGCATCCAGGCCTCGGCCCGGCACAAGTCGGGTATCGCCCTGCGCTTTCCGCGCATCCATCGCTGGCGCGAGGACCTGGCTGTGACCGACGCCGACTCGCTGTCCGATCTCAGGCGCCTGCTCGACGGCGGCCGGCAGCCGGCATGAGGGCGCTGGAGACCCTGTTCGAGCGGCGCGGCTGGCCGGTGTTCGACTACCAGCGCCGGGCCTGGACCGCCTATACCCAAGGCCGGTCCGGGCTGATTCACGCCCCGACCGGCTCGGGCAAGACCCTGGCCGCCTGGGGTGGCCCGCTGCTGGAGGCCATGGACACCCCGCCGGCGGCACTGAGCTACCTGTGGATCACGCCGCTGCGCGCGCTGGCCGTCGACACCGCCGCCAGCCTCAACCGCGCGGTCAGCGACCTGGGCCTGGACTGGTCGGTGGCCCTGCGCACCGGCGATACCGGCAGCGCCGAGCGCGCACGCCTGAACAAGCAGCCGCCGCCAGCCCTGCTGACCACGCCGGAATCGCTGTCGCTGATGCTGTCGTACGCCGACAGCGCCCGCCGGCTGGGTCGCCTGCGCGCGGTGATCGTCGACGAATGGCACGAGTTGCTGGGCTCCAAGCGCGGCGTACTGCTGGAGCTGGCCCTGGCCCGGCTGCGCGCGCTCAACCCCGGGCTTCGGACCTGGGGCCTGTCGGCCACCCTGGGCAATGTCGATGAGGCCATGGCGGTGTTGCTGGGTCCGGCCGGTCAGGGTCAGTGCATCGCCGGCGACGTCGAGCGCCGGATCGAGATCGAGACGTTGTTGCCGGAACGGATCGAGTCCTTCCCGCAGGCCGGGCGATCCGGCCTGCACCAGTTGCCCGGCGTGCTGCAGGCGCTGGACCGGGCTGATTCGACGCTGTTGTTCACC
>JAWLFD010000138.1:0-6238 GCA_041685745.1 Wenzhouxiangella sp. | reverse complement strand
CCCATCCTCAGCGAAGCAGCGGAATTGTCCGATACCGGCAACCTGTACTTCCGCCTGGGGCAGGCCTACCTGGCGACCGAGGACAACGAGGCCGCGGCCGAGGCGTTCGAGAACGCGCTGGACAAGGGCGGGCTGGAAGACAACCAGGCCGAAGCCTGGATTCTGCTGGGCAACTCGCTGTTCAATCAGGCCGGCCCGGGTGATCGCCAGCAGCGCCGCCGGGCCGACGAGGCCTTTGCCGAAGCCGAGCGCTTCCCCTCGACCCGCGCCCAGGCGCGCGACTGGCGCGGCTATATTCGCGCCATCGACAGTACCGAGACGCGTCAGGCCATGCTCGAGCAGGAGCAGTCCGAGCGCCTGGAAGCGGCCGCCGAGGAACGCTTCCTGACCGGCTGTCGGGCCCAGCAACTGGCCGGCACCACGCTGTCGGAGGAATGCGAGGCTGCGCTGGAAGCCGCTCGCGAAGCCGACGAGGCCGAATTCGAAGCCCCTTGAGTCGTCGCTGGCGCTGTTTCGGTGCCGGCCGCCAACCGCTTGCAGTGACCGAACAGCCCTCGCCGGTGAAGCCGGCGGGGGCTTTGACTGTCCGGGTGTCGCGTATATAGTGTTGTCCTGGCGCTGGCGTTTGGACGGTTCGGATCACGAAACGGCATGGAGTGTGAGCGGGGACATTGGGGCGATATCGGGCGCAGCGCCCTGCGCGCGCTGCTGCTTTTGCTGGTCCCGGTGTCCGCGCATGCGGAGGATTACCCGGTCTTTCGCCATCTCGGGATGCTGCAAGGCCTGCCGGACCCCTTCGTCGAGGGCATCGTCCAGGACCGCTACGGCTATGTCTGGATCGGCACCCGCGGCGGACTGATTCGCCACGAAGGCGATCGCCTCAACCTGCTGCCGCGGGATCCTTCCGATCCCGCCGCGCTGCCCGCCAACAACGTCACCGCGCTGCACGCTCACAGCGACGGCATGGTCTGGGCGGGGCTCGACGACAGCGGCATCGTCGAGATCGGCCCGGACCTTCGCGTGCGCCGCCACCTTGCCACGCAAGCCGACGGTGGCCCGCTTCCCGGCGGCAATATCTGGTCGATTGTCGAAGACTGCGAAGGCCGGCTCTGGATCGCTTTTTCAAAGGGCGGCGTCGGTGTCTACGATCCGGTTTCGGACGACTTTCGCCTGTTTCCCCAGGAAGACGCCGCCGGTCTCCACCCGGAAGGGTTTCTGACCCACCTGATGGTCGATCGCAGCTGTCGGATCTGGCTGGTCCAGACCACGCAGCTCAGCATGTTCGATCCGGCCGGTGACAGCGATCGTTTCACTCCCGTGCTGGTGTCCGGACCACAACGGACGGATATCTCGCTGTCCGCCTGGATTTCCCCCCAGGGCGAGCTTCTGGTCAGCCGGTACCATGATCTCCTGAGCCTGGGGCCCGTTGACCAGGCAGCCGCCGGCGCGGCGCCGGAGGTGCTGCTGTCCGCGGCGGGCGTGATTGCCGGGATCGGCGGTTTGCCGAACGGTCGGATCTTCCTGGCTACGCGGCACGGCCTCCAGGTATTCGACCGGGAAACCGGGGCCGAACGGACGATCACGGCGCAGCCCGATCTGCCGTTCAGTCTTCCGGTCTCCTACTTCAGCGGCGCCCACCTGGTTGACTCCGAGGGTGGACTCTGGCTGGCGGTAGCCCGCGAAGGCCTGGTCTATCTGCCGCCGGATCATGACGCCTTTTCCCGACTTCCGCGACTTGCCGCTGACGGGAATCGCCTGCTGTCTGAACGTATCCAGTCGGTCTCGCCCGGCCTGGAAAGCAACATCCTGTGGGTCGCCACGGCAGCGGATATCTTCCGTCTGGATCTGCGCGACGGCAGCTACACGCGGTTGGGAGAGCTGTTTCCCAACATCCCGCCTGTTCGGTCGGGCTCGAACATCGAGCAGATCATCGAAACCGATACCGATTTGCTCATACTTCAGGATCGAGCCCTGTTCCGCGTGGGTCACGATGCGGACTCGCCAGAGGAATGGCTTCCCCCGACGGCTGCGGTGCGGGAACGCCTTCGGTTCATTCATGCCGCCGACGCCGGTCGCTATTGGCTGGGCCTGTGGCAAAGCGGATTGAGGCTGTTCGACCCCGCCAGCCGGACGTCGCTGGACTTCGGGCCGGATCAGCCCCCGCCGAGGTATTTTCCGGAAACAGCACCGGCTGCGATGCGCAGCGGCCCGCTGGGGCGAGCGTGGGTGACCGGCCACGACACGGTCTATCGCCATGATCCAGCGCACGGCTTTCTCCCCATGGCCGAACTGCCGGACGGACCGATCCGCAGCCTGGCTTGGGACGGCTGGACCTTGTGGGTGGGCAGCGACCATAGGCTTCACCAATATCGCCTGATCGGCGATGAGCTTTCCCTGGTTCGAGAGCGGGACCTGACCGGGCTGACCGAGCGAACCACCCTGCTGCAAATCCTGCCTTCCGGCGATGGATCGCGGGAACTTTGGCTGGTGTTGCGTTCCGGGCTCGCCCGGCTCGACCTCCACACCGGCCGGCTTCGCTCCTACAGTCGGGCCGATGGACTGGTCATGAGCGAGTTCAGCCGCAATGCTGCTCTTGTCCTGGCCGACGGTAGAATGGTTCTCGGTGGCTCCCAGGGCGTGATGACCATCGACCCGGCGCGCCTGCGCGGGGAGTTGATCGAGCCCCCGGTCCACCTGCGCGCGCTGACAGCCGGTGGCCACCGAATTTCCCTGCCGCCGGGTGAGCGAATGCCGATCGACCTGGCCTGGGACCAGAACTCCGTTCGATTCGACTTTTCGGCCCTGACCTACGTGGCGCCCGACCAGGTGCGATATCGTGTCCGGCTCGATGGCTGGGACGACGACTGGCTGCCGCTGGGGCAGCAGTCGAGCCTGTACTACAGCAATCTGCGGCCCGGCAACTACCGATTCGAGGTCCAGGCCGCCGGGCCCGATGGACGTTGGGGAGAAACCGGCGACCGTGTGTCGGTCCGCATCGCTTCTCCCCCGTGGGTATCCCCGTTGGCGTTGCTGGCCTACGCCGTGCTGTTGGCAATGCTGGTCGGGCTGTCCTGGCGCCAGTTCAGCCGTTCGCGCCGGCGCCGCCGGGAACTGCAGGACATTCGGCACAAGCGTCGGCTGGCCGAGGGCCAGCGTCAGCTGATCCAGCGCCTGAACGCAGATCTCGAGCCTCTGCCGCTGGCCCGCTGCATCGCCGCCGAAATCCAGCGCCTGACGGCGGCCAAAAGCGCGACCATGGGCTATCTTCATGAGTTGATGCCGACCGAACTGGTCACCGGCGATGACGGTGCCGGCATGGATCGTTCCGAGTGGCAGGAGCGATTGCAGAAGGCCGACGGCGTCACCGAACAGGCCGTTGACCTGCGGGCCGAGGACGGCGCCATCGCGCGGGTCCTGCTGGTGGCCTCTGGCGATGGTTTCGCGACCGATCACGAGCGCCGCCTCGCCTTGCTGGTCGAGGTTGCCGGCCAGTCGCTGCACAACAGCGTGCTGTTGCAGCGGGTCCGTTTGCTGGCCGAACAGGCCGAGCAGGCCAGCCGCGCGAAATCCGAATTCCTGGCCACCATGAGCCATGAAATCCGCACGCCGCTGCACGGCGTCCTGGGGATGGCCGAACTGCTCGACGAGGATGCCAGCGGAATGCTTCGCCGCGACCTGCTCAAGACCCTGCGGACATCGGGTCGGCAGCTTCAGCGCATCATCGACGACGTGCTCGACATTTCGCGGATCGAAGCCGGCCGCCTCCAGTTGCTCAACGAACCCTTCGAGACCGTTTCCCTGCTCGAGCAGGTGGCCGATCTGCACGCGCCCTCCGCGGCCGCAAAGGGATTGGAGCTGCGCCTGCGCATCAGCGCCCGTTTCCCGACGCTCGCCTTCGGTGACGCCGGCAGACTGGCCCAGATTCTCGGCAACCTGCTCAACAACGCGGTCAAATTCACCGGTGAGGGCAGCGTGGAGTTGAGCGCGGAAGTCTGCCCGGACGGGCAACTGTTGTTCTCCGTCAGCGATACCGGCCCGGGCATTCCGCCCGACGAGAGCGAGCGCCTGTTCCTGCCCTTCAGCCAACTCGACTCCACCGTGACCCGGGCCCACAGCGGATCCGGGCTGGGGCTGGCGATCTGCCGCCGGCTCGCCGAAGGCATGGGCGGCAAGCTGCGCCTGCGCGACGGCCCCGGTGCCGGAAGTTGCTTCGAACTGCGGCTGCCGGCCGGCAGGCCACGGCCGCTGGCCCCGTTCACCTCCCTGCTCAACGACGTCCGGCTGGTGGCCCTGGTCGATGCTCCGACCTACCGCGTGCTTCTGCGCCTGGCGCGCCGCTGGGGATTCGCGCTGGAGGACGGACGTCACCTCAATCCACGATCCGGTCCGGTGGTCCTGTTCGACGGTCGCGATCACCGGATGCGAACCCAGGCCGCGCTGTGGTCGGCTGCCGGATGTGCGCTGCTGCAGCTGCATTCGACCTTTCCCTGCGCCGGCGCCGGTGGCGAGGCCGATATTCCGTCGCTCGCCCTGCACTGGCCGTTGGTCGAAAGTCGATTACTGGCTGCCTTGATCGACCGGGTGGTTTAAACTCAGCCATCGCTCGCCTCGAGGAACGACCCATGGAATGGATTGGCCTGGCTTTGATCGTTGCGCTGGCTCTGTTCGCCGTCGCCATCTACAACCGTCTCGTTGCCGCCCGCAACCGCTACAAGAACGCGTTCGCCCAGATCGACGTCCAGCTGACCCGGCGACACGACCTGATTCCCAACCTGGTCGAGGTCGCGAGCAAGTACATGAGCCACGAGCGCGAGACCCTGGAGGCGGTGATCCAGGCCCGCAACAGCGCTGCCACGCAGCTCAAGGCGGCTTCCGGCGATCCAGGCAATCCGGAGGCCATGAAAAAGCTCGGCGCCGCCGAGCAGGGCCTCTCGGGCGCCCTGGGTCGACTGTTCGCGCTCTCGGAGAGTTATCCGGACCTCAAGGCCAATCAGAACATGATGCAGCTGTCCGAAGAGCTGACCAGCACCGAAAACCGGGTCGCCTTTGCGCGTCAGGCCTTCAACGATGCGGTGATGAGTTACAACATCCTGCGCGAGAGCTTTCCCAACAACCTGATTGCCGGCACCTTCAACTTCCAGCCCGCGCAGCTGCTCGACATCGAAGACCCCGCCAAGCGCGAGGCGGTCCAGGTCAACTTCGGCTAGCCCGGCCGACGCGCTGCCTGAGCGGCCGTGAATTTCTTCGAGCACCAGGACCGGGCCCGTCGGCAGACCCGGTTTCTGGTCTTTCTTTTCGCGCTTGCTGTGGCGGCCGTGATGCTGGCGGTCAATGCGGTGATGCTGGTGACGCTGGGCGTATCCAGTGGCGCCGGCCCATCATCGGACGCCGGCTTCCTGCAGGCCAATGCCGGGGTGATCCTGGCCACGACGTTCGTGACCGGCGCCATCATCGGTCTGGCCAGTCTGTATCGCACCCTGCAGTTGCGCGCCGGTGGCGGAGAAATCGCCCGCTCGCTGGGCGGAACCGCCGTCGACCCGGCCACCACCGACCCCCTGCGACGCAGGCTCTACAACGTGGTCGAGGAAATGGCGATCGCTTCCGGCGTGCCGGTGCCCGAGGTGTTCGTGCTCGAGCACGAGCAGGGCATCAATGCCTTTGCCGCCGGGTTTTCCCCGGCCGACGCGGCGGTGGCGGTGACCCGCGGCACCCTGGAGCACCTGGATCGGGATGAGCTCCAGGGGGTCGTTGCGCACGAGTTCAGCCATATTTTCAACGGCGACATGCGCCTCAATATCCGCCTGATCGGTTTTCTGTTCGGCATCCTGATCCTGGCCATCATTGGTCGACGGCTGTTGTTTTCGGCCCGCTTCGCGCGCGATTCGCGCAACGCCGCCCCGGCCGTGCTGATCGGTCTGGTGGTCGTGCTGATCGGCTACGTGGGCCTGTTCTTCGGGCGCTGGATCAAGGCTGCCGTCTCGCGCCGTCGGGAGTTTCTGGCCGATGCGTCCGCGGTCCAGTTCACCCGCCATCCCGAGGGCGTGGCCGGGGCGCTGAAAAAGATCGGCGCGCTGTATGCGAGTTCGTTCATGACCACCGATGCCGAAGAAATCGGCCATATGCTGTTCGCGCGCGGCATGGGCCGGCAGATGTTTGCCACGCATCCGCCGCTCGAAGACCGCATCCGGGCGATTGATCCCGCTTTCGATCCGTCTGAACTCAAGACGCTGGCGGCGAG
>JAWLFD010000006.1:0-25521 GCA_041685745.1 Wenzhouxiangella sp. | reverse complement strand
CATCGACCTCGGCGTGGGCGCTACGAATCCACTGTTTCTGTTCGCTTTCGTTCATGCGCTTCCATTATAAGCTGCCACTGCCGGTGGCCCTGCAAGGACGATCAGGCCACCACCTGCATCTCGGTCAAGGCCGCGATGAGGCGACCGACATCCTCGTCGTCATGGGCGGCACTGAGCGAAATGCGCAGCAGGTTGAGGCCGGAGGGTGTGGCCGGCGGGATCATCAGGTTGGCGTAGACCCCGGCGGCCAGCAGACCGTGCCAGTGCGCCAGCGCGGTCTCGCGGTCGGGCAGGATGATGGCAGCGACCGGTCCCGGCGTGGCGCTGCCCAGCCGGTAGCCGAGCTCTTGCGCGGCCTGGTAGAAACGGTTGAAGTTGCGATGCAGCTGGTGGCGCAGAGCCTGCCCGGCAAGCACTTTCTTCAGCGCCGCCCGGGTGCCGGCGATGGTGGCCGGAGACGGAGAAGCGGTGAAAATGTAGGGGCGGCTGGCAAGCCGCATGAGGTCGAGTTGGTGATGGGGCGAGACGCAGAAACCGCCAAGACCGGCCAGACTCTTGGAAAAGGTGCCGACAACAAAGTCGACCCGATCCAGCAGACCGCAGGCTTCGGTCAGGCCGAGGCCGCGCTCGCCGAACACGCCGAACGAATGCGCCTCGTCAACCAGCAGCCAGGCGCCGTGTTTTTCCTTGACCTCGACGAAGGCTTCCAGCGGCGGCTGATCTCCGAGCATGGAGTACAGGCCTTCGACCACGATCAGCGCGTTGCGAGCGTCCGGGCCGAGGCGAGACAGGCGGCGGTCCAGGTTGGCGGGATCGTTGTGCCGAAACCGGATCGTTTCGGCCTGGCTGAGGCGGGCGCCGTCGTAGATGCTGGCATGCGAATCGGAGTCCAGGACCAGGTATTCGCCGCGCCCGACAAGGGTCGACAGGGCCCCCAGATTGGCCTGGTAGCCGGTGGAAAAAACGATCGCGGCCGGCCAGCCGAACGCCGTGGCCAGTTCCTGCTCCAGCGCCCGATGGGCGTCGTAGCTGCCGTTGGCCATGCGCGATCCGGTGGTGCCCGTGCCCAGCTCGCGCAAGGCCTTGCCGGCAGCATCGAGCACGTCGGCATCGAAGGTCAGGCCGAGGTAGTTGTTGGTGCCGGCCAGGATGACTTCCTGACCATCGATGGTGCCGCGTGTCGCCGACCGAACCGAATCGATCGGGGTCGCGATCGCAGAGGGTCCGGTGCCGGTCAGGGCGGCGCGGGCTTCGGCGATTGGCTGGAATTTTTCAAACAGGCTCACGAACGCTCCTCCTGCAGTTGGCACAGCCGCTCGGCGAGTTCCTCCAGGGTCCGGATCTCGGCCAGCACCTCGACCGGAACTGAAAGGTCCAGCTCGTCTTCGATCTCCATGACCAGGTTCATGATCTGAACCGAATCAAGCCCGATATCACCGGTCAAGGCCGATTGCCAGTCGATGTCGCGCTGTTCGGGCAATACCCGCTCCAGGGCGACGGCGATCGCCTGCTCGGCTTGTTTGCGCAAGTCGGTCAACAGTGCCTGCTCCATCCGGGAAGTTCGATCAGCGCCGCCTCAAGCTGGCGTTTCGGTCGCCAATCCGACAAGAATGCCGCGTCATTATCGCCACAAACCCAGTCACGGTGTGTGAGTTCCCGCGCCTTGCCGGGCGTGAGCATGGGCCGGCGACCGCTCAGCCGGCTGATGCCGAGGTTGGCGAGCGCGATCAGCGACAGCACGGAACCCGGCAGTTTGAGCGTGTATACGCGCCGACCCATCGTCCTGGCCGCCAGCCCGGCAAGATCGGCCCAGGCGTAGCCACCGCTGCGCCCGTCGTCCAGGCAGAGCGTGCGATGAGACGGCCAGGGACGGTCGAGGAGATGGATGACGGCGTCGCAGAGGTCGTCGACGTGCAGCAATGAAAATCGGGCTTGTCGGGAGCCAGTCTGAACCAGCCAGCCTCGCGCCAGTGACCGCCACAGCGGCGCCAGGGCCGGGTCGGCGGGACCGTAGACTGCCGGCGGGCGCAGCATGATCCATTCAAGGCAGCTGCTTTCCACGATCTGTTCTGCTGCGCGCTTGCTGCGGGCATAGTCAGACAGTTGCGGCATGCGCGCCGCCAGGCTGGACATGTGGATCAGGCGGCAGCCGGGGTTGGTGTACTCCATCGCTTCGGTCAGTCTGCGGGTGCCGATCGCGTTGACCCGATCGAAATCGCGCCGCCCGCGGCCGGCGATGGCGGCGGCCAGATGAACCACGCAGTCAGCACCGGTGACCAGCCTGGAGAGCGCTCCAGGGGTCTCCAGGCTGCCGATGACTTCCGTGATTTCTCCACTCTGAACGCATCGACCGGGCGAGCGCGACAGCAGTCGAACCTGGTAGCCGGACGCCAGCAGACGCGGTACCAGTTCGCTGCCGACAAAGCCGCTGGCGCCGGTCAGCGCAACGGTCTGGCGGGAGCGCACCACGGCGACGGGAAATCAGTTTTCGGAGGGTTCGGCCGCTTCCGTATGCGGCGTGCGCTGGACCAGCTCCCGCGGCAGGATCGGACGATCCTGAAGGTCGTTGCGCTTGATAAAGTCCAGGCGGGCACCGCTACGTGAAAGCTTGCCGGAGGAGGTACGCGGCAGCGTATGCAGCGGGACCAGTTCGATCAGACAGGCGATCCCGAACTCGCTCTGGATTCTTTGCTTGAGGCGTTCGACCAGGGCCGCCTGGCGGAAAGTGTCCTGCTCCCGACACTGGACTACGAGAACGGCCACCTCGCTGCCGTCCTCGCCGGGGATGGAAAAGGCCGAGGCATCCTCGGCGCGGACCTCGGGTTGCTGCTCGGCCAGGTACTCGAGATCCTGCGGCCAGATGTTACGCCCGTTGATGATCAACAGATCCTTGGCCCGCCCGGTAATGAAAAGTGCATCCCCGGCCCGATATCCGACATCGCCGGTATTGAGCCAGCCCTGGTCATCCAGCGCTGCGACGGTGGCTTCCGGATTGTTGGCATAGCCGGTCATCACGCTCTTGCCGCGCAGGTGGACGACACCGCATTCGCGTTCGGCGGCCAGTTGCCCGTCGCTTTTGCGGATTTCCACCTCGTATCCGGGCAGGGGACGTCCGCAGTTGACGAACTCGGTCAGCCGTTTCCCTTCGGCTGTGGGGTCAGCTGGCTGGGCGATTCGCTCTCTGGCCAGACGGTCTGCATCCAGGCGATCGGTTTCCAGGCCCTGACCCAGCGGTGCGAAACTCACGGCAAGAGAGCATTCGGCCATGCCGTAGCAGGGCAGAAAGGCCGAGCGGTCGAAACCGGCCGGCTGGAGCGCTTCGGCGAAACCCTGCAGCCACGGCGCACGAATCATCTCGGCCCCGACCCCGGCCACGCGCCAGGCGCGCAGGTCGAACTTTTCCACGTCGCTGGTACGCAGTCGACGAGCGCACAAGGCATAGCCGAACGGGGGACTGAAAGAGATGGTCGAACGATTGCGCGACATCAGATTCAGCCACAGCCGCGGGCGCATGGCGAATTCCCTGGTGCCGAGATAGTCCACCGAAAGCTGGGAAATGACCGGACCCAGAATCAGCCCGACCAGGCCCATGTCGTGGTAGTAGGGCAGCCACGACATGAAACGATCGCCCCGTCGAATCTGAACGCCGAACTGCAGGATACCGGCCAGGTTATCCAGGACTGCTTCCTGGGTGATCATGGTTCCGCGCGGAAAACGGGTGCTGCCGGAGGTGTATTGCAGGTAGGCGAGTTCGTCGGGTCGAGGCGGCGGCGGTAGCGTTTCTGTCCGGTCCAGACGGGTGAACGCCTCCAGCGTGCCCGATACCCGCAGGCCCAGGCCGGCGGCGGCTTCATCGAGAAATCCAGCGAAACTCGTCGGGGCGAAGGCGGCACGGGCCTGGCAGTCCTCGAGCATGGCGCGCAGATGGGCGATGAAGGCTTCGCGCCCGCCGAGATGAACGGCGGCCGGCAGCGGGACCGGAACGAGGCCGGCGTACTGGCAGGCAAAAAAGAAGATCAGGAAATCGGGATCGGTGTCGGCGACCAGGGCGACGCGACTGCCGCGTTCAAGGCCCATACCGTGAAGGCGTCCAGCGAGATCCCGGGACTTGGCCCGAAGCTCGGTGTAGGTCATGGCGCGTTGCAGTTCGCCACGGCCATTGTAGAAATTGCATCCGGTTGCACCGCGCGCGGCGTAGTCAAGCGCTTCGGCAAGGCTGCGATAACCGGAGGTTTTCAGGGGCAGGGAGTTGTCTGTCGGGGTCGGCTGCGGCATCAAAGCTTGGGTTTCCCTTCTTTTTAGTCGTGGCCCGCACGGCACCTGCTGGGAGGAACGGACAATCGGTCATTATAGTTCGGTGAAACGCCAAATAAAACATTCCTCCCAAATCCGTTACATTGCTCGCCCATGTCGTCCATCACCGTTTCGCCCGTTGTCCATCGCCGCGACTGGAATGCGCTCTGGCGCATGTCCCGCCAGATTCATGCCGACGACCCGGCCTGGGTCGAGCCCCTGCGCATGGAGCGCAAGGCATTGTGGGCGAAAGACAATCCCTGGTTTCGGCATGCCTGCGGGCAACTCTTTTTGGCCCGCAGGGCGGGCAAGCCGGTCGGGTCGATCAGTGCCCAGGTGGACCGTCTTCAGCCTCCGGAGGAGGGTCGGCTAATCGGTTATTTCGGTCAGTTCGAGTGCATCAATGATCCCGAGGTGGCCGGAGTTTTGCTGGACCGGGCTTCGATGTGGCTGCGGGAGCGGGGCTGTACCTGGATGCGCGGGCCCTACGATCTGGGCATCAACCAGTCCTGCGGTCTGCTGGTGTCGGGGCACGAGACCCCGCCGATGATCCTGATGGGGCACGCGCCGCCTTATTACCGCGAACTGCTGGAGCAGGCCGGACTGAGCGGCGAAATGGACCTGCTGGCCTTTCTGGTCGCCCCGGACTTCGCCGCTCCGGCGGCCATGACCCGTCTGCTTGAACGCACGCGGCGGCGGCTGGTCTTTCGGCCGCTGAGCATGAGTCGCTATGATCAGGAGGTCGAGCTTCTGCGCGAATTGTTCAACGATGCCTGGTCGGACAACTGGGGCTTCGTCGGCCTGACCCGCGAAGAATTCGCGCATACTGGCCGCGAAATTCGGAGAATCATGAACCCCGAGCATGCATGCGTTGCCGAAGTCGACGGCGAAGCGGCCGGCTTTCTCATCGCTTTGCCCAACATCAACGAGTTGATCCGGGATCTGCACGGACGCTTGTTTCCCACCGGATGGGCCCGTCTGCTCTGGCGCTTGAAGCGGGGCCGCGCGACCACGGCCAGGGTACCGTTGATGGGAGTAAGAAGCAGGCATCAGCGCGGACCGCTGGGCGCGGCGATCAGTTTTGGCATGATCGACAACGTTCGCCGCGCGCTCTCCCGCGACGGCATTCGCCAGGTCGAAATGTCATGGATTCTGGAAACCAACCGGGGCATGAACTCGCTGATTCAGGCTATGGGTGGTGATCTTTACAAGCGGTACCGGATGTATGGGCGAGCACTGGACTGATCCGGGCGAGGCGGTCGATCGAATCGTATTGGCCGGGGATCGGCGTGCGGCCGATCCGCTCGCCCTGGCTGCCGGTGTGGCCGGCAAGGCGCTGGTTCCGATCGCCGGACGAGCGATGCTCACGCACGTGATTGGAACCCTGACCGACTGGCCGCGGAAAGGCCGGCTGATTGTCGTGGCGCCGGACAGCGAGGCGTATCGGCAGGCCGCAGCAACGGGTGGCGCGGATGCGCAAGAGCAGCTTGTCTGGATGGCGCCGGCCGCGTCGCTGATGGGCAGCGTGCGCCGGGCGCTCACCCGCGTTCGATCAAGCCGGTGTCTGCTGCTGACCGCCGATCACGTCCTGCTCGATACCGCATGGCTTGAGCAGTTGCTCGCCGCCAAGGCCGCCCGGACTGCGAGTCTGGCGGTCGGGCTGGCCGACTGGCACGAGGTTCGGGCGCGCTTTCCGGGCAGTCGCCGCACGCGCTATCGATTCAGCGACTTCGCGGCCTGCGGCACCAATCTTTTCTTGCTCAACGATCGTAGCGGCGTGGAACGAATTCTGGACCATTGGCGAACCGTCGAGCAGCAGCGCAAGAAACCCTGGCGCATCGTGTCGATGCTGGGCTGGGGCAACCTGAGTCGGTATCTGGCCGGACGCCTGAGTCTGGAGGATGCCTTCTCGGCCCTGTCGGCGCGGCTGGAAGCCCGGGTGCAGCCGGTCCGAGTACCCGATCCCCTCGCCGCAGTGGATGTGGACAGCCCGTCCGACCTGGCGCTGGTCGAGCAGGTTCTGGCCGAAAGAGCCGCCGCATCGTGATGCTGATCGAGCGCTATTTGGCCCGGGAAATGCTGCGTCCGGTCATCGGAATCTTCGTGTTTCTGACGGTTGTCGTGCTGGTCTTCTACGCCAGTCAGTTGCTCGGACGAGCGGCCCTGGAAGGCCTGCCCGTGGGGATTGTGTTGCGCATGGCGGGGCTGCGCCTGGGGCTTTTTGTCGACGTGCTGGTGCCGATCTCACTGCTGCTGGGTACGGTGATCGGGCTGGGCCGGCTGCAGGCAGCGCACGAGATCATCGCGCTGGCCGCGGGCGGCGGCGGCCGGCGGCGCGTGGTCAGGGCCTTGCTGGCGGCGGTCGCGATAATGGTTCTCCTGGTTGCCGCTGCCTCGATGCTGTTTCGCCCCTGGGCCTATGCCACGCTGTACGAACTGGAGCGGGAAATGGCGTCGGAACTGAACCTGGACCGGGTCGAACCCGGGCGCTTCCAGGTCGGCAACGAGCAGTGGCTGATCTATGCACAAGGCCGTTCCGAAGCCGGATTGCAGGGGGTCATGGTGCGTCAGAGGGCTGATCAGTTCAGCGGCCTGATTCGCGCTCAGCGCCTGATTCAGGAGTCTGCGGGGGACGGCGCGGTGCGGCTGGTGTTCGAGGGCGACGTGCACAGCTATACCATGGCGCCTCCCGGGGAGCCCGATATCGTGGCCCGTTTCGAGCGATTCGACGTGCTGCTCCAGGTTCGCGAACCCCCGGGCCGCGAGCGTTTGCGACGCGCGATGTCGACCAGCGAACTGTTGAACAAGCCGACCTCGATCGAACTGGCGGAATTGCACTGGCGGCTGACCGGCCCGGTCACGGTGCTGGTGCTGGGGCTGGCCGGTCTCGCCCTGAGCCGGATCAATCCGCGCAGCGGACAGTCGGCGCGCGTGCTCAGCGCAACCCTGGCCGGAACGCTCTACTTCAGCTCCCTGGGCGTGGTCATCAATTGGCTCGAGCAGGATCGATTCCCGGTCGTTCCCGGAGCCTTTGTAGTGCCTTTGTCGGTGCTCTTGGTGCTGGCGATTCGCTATTGGCTGGTGCAGCGCGGACCGGGCCCGCCGCTGTGAGAATTCTGCGCGAATACCTTATCGGTCGGCTGCTGGCGGCCTATCTGGTCACGGCAGCGGCGATCGGCGCCTTGCTGTGGCTGCTGGAAATGCTGGAGGGACTGGAAGACGGCCTGGGCAGCGCCACCGACCTGGTCCGGGTCGCCGTGGCCGCTGCACGTATCCTGCCGGAAGGCCTCATCGACCTGTTGCCGGTGATCACGGTACTGGCGACGGCTTCAGCCATGGGGGCGCTGCAGGTGCGCAGTGAACTGACGGTGATGCGCGCGGCCGGCATCTCCCTGTGGCGGCTGACCGCGATTGCCCTGGTGCCCGGAATTTTCGTTGCCGGTCTGGCGTTGGCCAGCCTGCAGTGGCTGACGCCCCTGATGCAGGAGGGTCCGGAACGACTGCTCGGCGCCTCGCTCGGCGAGAGCGGGCTGTGGCATCCGGCCCACGGTCTGTGGGTGCGCAGCGGGGAGGAGTTTCTCAACGTTCAGAACCTTCGCCTGGGACGGATACCGACCGGCATCAATCTGTACCGTTTCGATCCGGGTGGCGGGCTTTCCATGCATATCGAAGCCGACAGCGCGGTGATTCGGAGCGCCGGTGAGTGGACGCTGGAGTCGGTGACGGTTCGGGATTACCGGCGCGAAGGCGAAGACTCGCTTCGCTACCTGGAGCGACAGCGCTGGGAGTCCTTCCTGTCGGCCCGTCAGCTGGAGTTGCTGCTCAGCCCGCCTGCCAGCCTGCCTCTGACCGATCTTTGGCAATACGTTGAAGGGCTGAAGGCGCGCGATCAGGAGTCAGCCGAGTTCGAAATGGTTCTGTGGCGTCGGCTGGCCTTGCCCCTGGCATGCCTGGGCATGGTGCTGGCGGCAATGGCGACCGCTGCAGTGCCGCTGAAAAGCCGGGCCGTCAGCCTGCGCCTGGTCGCCGCGCTGACGCTGGGTCTGGGTTTCGAGCTGGTGGGGGAACTGACCGCCTACCTGGGTCTGGTTCTGGCTTGGCCGGTGATCCTGGTAGCGCTGGGGCCGGCGATTGCCCTGGCGGGATTTTCCTGGTGGTTGCTGTCAAAAGCGCGCTGAGCCGGTCGCGATGACCGGCTCAGCGAATCTGCCGATGCGCTCAGCCCTGGCGTTGCACCCAGGCACTGCACCAGCCTTCGTTCGCGACTTGCTTGCCCGGAAAAATGCTGCAACCGAACCATTCGGCCGACAGGTCGCCCTGCGCAAGCTGGCAGTTGGCACAGACCTGGCCCTCCTCGTAGCGCGGAAAGCTCGACTGGTCGACATCGCTGTAGTGGTGGACATACCCCAGGGCCTTGGCCTGGGCGCTTTCGGGATCAAGACGTTCGTCCTCGGCCCAGGCGGTTCCGGCCGACATGCGCGTCATGGCCGGCAACAGCAGCGCCAGCGAACCGGCGCCGGCAAGGCGGAAAAGGTTACGCCGTGAACAGGTTTTCATGAAAAGCTCTCCTCGTAAGATGCAGACTCACCCGGCACAAAGGCCGACTATCTAGATTAGCATTCAAGCAGAGGTGGAAGTGTGATGTCGACCGAATCCGGTGAATGCGTCCACAGCCTGGAACTGGCGCCGGCCGGGCGGGTGGCGTACTGGTCCTGTGCGGGGCCGGGACTGCATTTTGACGACGTCTTCGAGCGCATTCACGCGGAGCTGGACTGGCGTCAGCTTTCGGTGCGAATGTTCGGCCGCTCGATCGCGCAACCGCGGTTGACCGATTTTCGCGCCGAGCCCGGGGTTGGTTACCGATATTCCGGACTGACCCTCGACGCCCGTCCATGGACGGAAAGTCTGGCCGGGATGCGGCAACTCGTGGAGCGCCGTACCGGCCATCGTTTCAACAGCGTGCTGTGCAATCTCTATCGCGACGGCCGCGACTACATGGGCTGGCATGCCGACAACGAACCCGAGCTGGGGCCGGACCCGGTCATTGCATCGCTGAGCTTCGGAGCCTGCCGACGTTTCACCCTCAAGCCCCGGTCCGGTCAGCAGGGAAAGGTTGAATTCGAGCTGGCGTCCGGCAGTCTGCTGGTCATGAGCGGGGACCTGCAACGGCACTGGCTGCATCAGTTGCCGCGCGCGCTGCGCGTGCGCGATCCACGCATCAATCTCACGTTCCGCAACATCGTGGGATGAGCCACCCGGCGGCCCGCGAAAAGCGCGGCCCGTCCTCGCCAGGCGCTGGCGTTGCTGCCGACCTAATCGCTGGCCAAGAAGGGTTGTTCGGAATCCGCGTTGTCTGGATCGGAAAGCACCGTTACGGTCTGGCGCGCCTGCTCGAGCATGCGGTGACAATGTCGGCTGAGGGCGACTCCACGCTCGAAGTGGCTCAAAGAGTCTTTCAGCGAAGATTCACCATTCTCCAGTTTTTCAACTAGTTGCTCAAGTTCCTTGAGTGCGGACTCGAACTCTGGCAGGTCATCCGGCGAAGAGGAGGGCGTCTGCTCGTTCATGCCGGCATTGTAGCCTGATCGGGACTCACGCGCCGCGAAGGCGGCTCAGTTCGCACTGCCAGCGCAACTCGATTCCGTTGTCCTCGAGCAGGCGCGCGAAGTCCACGTCAAGCCAGCGGTCGCCCAAGGCGACCAGACGTCCCTCGAGCCAGATGCGCGGCCACTGCATTCTCTGCCAGGGCGGCACGCCGGCCTCGGCCAGAAGCTTCTTGGCCGGTCGTCGTCCGCCCCCCGCATGCAGCCGTAGTCGATCCCCTGCAGTGCCTGATCGCACCGTCAGCGCGAGCGGCGGTGGAGGCCCGGAAAACCGCAGACAACCGGCTGGTTCGGGCAGCTCAAGAGCGTCGGTGCCGTTCCAGGCGAGGCGCCAGGGGGCGTGCTCCCGGACCGGCGAGCGCAGCCAGATGAACTCACCGTGGCGCTGCAGACGGCCTTCGGCCCAGTCAAGAACGGGCTGTCGATCGGCCTGCGCATGCTCGATCTGACGCATGAACTCGTCCAGCCGCTGGCCCGGCGGCGGTGTGCGCCGATGCCTGAGGCACCAGTGGCGCAGGGCTTCGGCCTGGCGAAACGGTTCCAGCCCGCGCAGCACCTCCAGCCGCAGGCAGGGACCGGGTTGTTCGGCTTGATCCAGGTCTGATCGGGCCAGTTGGGCCAGGACTTCTCCGGCCGCTCGATTGAGCCTGGCCGTGCGCGCAAAAGCCTGGATGCAGCCGGGGAAACGCCCGCGCAGCAGCGGCAGGATTTCGTGGCGCAGGAAGTTGCGG
This sequence comes from Wenzhouxiangella sp., assembly GCA_041685745.1. Taxonomy (GTDB): domain Bacteria; phylum Pseudomonadota; class Gammaproteobacteria; order Xanthomonadales; family Wenzhouxiangellaceae; genus Wenzhouxiangella. The sequence continues at coordinate 14,894 of JAWLFD010000006.1, read as the reverse complement.
TCCAGGCTGACCAGGTTGTTCGCCGGATCGTGAATGCCGGTCATTTGATGGCGGTCCAGATAGGCCTGGATTTCCTCTCTTCGCCAGCCCAGCAGGGGACGGATCAAGAATCCGGCGCCGAAGCTTCTGCTGGCGGGAATGCCACCCAGCCCGCCTGGGCCCGAGCCGCGCAGCAGACGCAGCAGCATGGTTTCGGCGACATCGTCGGCATGGTGGGCGGTCACCAGGACATCGCCTCGCCCGACGTGGCGCGACAGGACCTCGTATCGGGCACGGCGGGCGTTGGCCTCGACCGACCCCGAGCGTCGCACCTGGACTCGCTCGACCCGGCAGCGTATGCCCAGCGCCAGAGCCATTTCCATCGCCTGTTCGGCGCGACGGGCGCTGCCGCGATCGAGGCCGTGATCGACGTGCACGGCCTGCACCGGCCTGGTCAGGTCGCTGTCGGCCAGCAGGCGCAGCAGGCAGGCAGAATCCGGCCCGCCGCTGAACGCCACGACGATGGTTCCTGACCCCGGCCAGTCGGACGGGCACGGATCGAGCCGCAAGCCCCGACCCGCGGGGCCGGCTTCAGAGTTCTTCGAAGACACCGGGGGCCATGAGGCGCTGGTAGCGCTCTTCAAGCAGTTCGTCGACCGGTTTGCGAAGCAGGACTTCGGTCTGGGCGATGATGGTTTCCTTGAGCCGGACGGCGACTTCCTGCGGATTGCGGTGGGCGCCGCCGGCCGGTTCCTTGATGATCTTGTCGATCAGACCCTGGGATTTCAGTCGTGGTGCGGTCAGGCCGAGCGCCTCGGCCGCGGTCGCCGCCCGATCCGCGTCCTTCCAGAGAATCGAGGCGCAGCCTTCCGGCGAAATGACGCTGTAGATGCTGTATTGCAACATGTTCGTGCGGTCGCCGACCCCGATTGCCAGCGCGCCGCCGGAACCGCCTTCGCCGATTACGTTGCAAATGACCGGCACCGGCATGCGCGCCATGAAAGCGAGGTTTCTGGCAATGGCTTCGGACTGTCCGCGTTCCTCGGCACCCACGCCCGGATAGGCGCCCGGGGTGTCGATGAAAGTCACGACCGGCAGCCCAAACCGACTGGCCATTTCGAGCAGCCGGAGCGCCTTGCGGTAGCCCTCGGGCCGCGGCATGCCGAAGTTGCGACGCACCTTTTCACGCGTGTCGCGGCCCTTCTGCTGGCCGATCAGCACGAAGCTGCGGCCGTCGAGTTCGGCCAGGCCACCGACAATCGCCGGGTCGTCCGCGTAGACCCGATCCCCGTGCAGTTCCTCGAACCGATCGAAGATCATGGCCACATAATCGAGGGTGTAAGGGCGTTCCGGGTGGCGCGCCAGTTGGGAGATCTGCCAGTCGCTCAGCTCCGCGAAGATCGTTTCGGTCTTTTCCCGGCACTTGGCCTCCAGACGCTGAATCTCCTCGTCGATGTTGATCTCGTTGTCCGAACCAACGTTTCTGAGTTCGCGAATCTTGGCTTCCAGTTCGGCAATGGGCTGCTCGAAGTCGAGGTAGTTGGCGGGCATCGGGCGCTGAATCGTTTCGGGGCGTTTACCGAGTATAGCTTTCGAGGTGCCCGTCTTGCAGGGTCACCGGACCCTGCGGGATCCGCTGAGGGTCCCAGTGCTCGAAAGCCCAACGCCACAGTGCGTCCAGGCGACGGCAGGCGGCCGGTGGTCGGTGACCCAGCGCATCGAGCGCCAGCCGTAGCGCCGCCGCTGCCGGCAGCGCCGCGACCGGGTCGGCCGCCTGCGACTTGCTGAGCTTGCGCCCGTGCGCGTCGACCACCACCGGCAGGTGCAGATAGCGCGGTCTGGAAAGGCCGAGAGCTTGCTGAAGAAGAATCTGGCGGCCGGTGGAGTCGAGCAGGTCGGCGCCCCGGACAACGTCGGTGATGCCGGCGGCGGCATCGTCGACGACCACGGCCAGCTGGTAAGCGACCAGATCGTCTGCACGCCGAATGATGAAATCTCCGGACTGCCGGGCGGGGACCTGGCGCTGCCGGCCGAGCGCTCGATCGTCGAATGTCACGGCCTGGTCACCCACGGCAAAGCGGATCGATCGTGGTCTGCGGCCAGCCGGGATGCCGTTGCGGCAGGTACCGGGATAGATTCCTTCGGGGCCCAAGTCTTTTCGGGTGCAGCCGCACGGGTAGGCTACGGCCAGATCCAGCAGCCGGGCAACGGCGGCGTCATGGCGCTGACGAAATTGACGCTGATAGCTGGCTGGCTGATCCGGCTTCATCCCGAATCCGGCCAGTGCGGCAAGCTGTCGTTGCGCGGCACCGGGCACCTCGCGCGGCGGATCGATGTCCTCGATCCGGACCAGCCAGCGTCCGCCCCGGGCTCGGGCATCCAGAAAGCTGCCGACCGCGGCCACCAGCGATCCAAAGTGCAGTTCTCCGGTGGGCGAGGGTGCGAAACGCCCGATCGGGCTTCGGCCGCGGGTCGCGCCGGGGGCATCGGCGATCTTGGAATCCGGCTCCACGGCACACATTGTATGCTTCGCGAACAATTCCATCATCTCCTGAACGAGGATTTCAAGACATGCAGCGGATCTTGCTGTTCGTAGCAACCAACCTGGCCGTGCTGGTGGTTCTGGGTATCGTCATGACGCTCCTGGAGCCCTGGCTGGTAGCGCAGGGAATCAACGTCAACCACGCCGCGACCCTGCTCTTTGCGCTGATTTTCGGCATGGGAGGGGCCGTGATTTCGCTGCTCATGTCCAAGCGGATTGCGCTGATGGGTACCGGGGCGAAGATCATCGAGCAACCTTCGAACCAGACCGAGCGCTGGCTGGTCGAGACGGTGCGGCGTCAGGCCAGCGAGAGCGGAATCGGCATGCCCGACGTGGCGATCTACGACGCCCCGGAGCCGAATGCCTTCGCTACCGGCGCGTCGCGCAACAACGCGCTGGTCGCCGTCAGTACCGGTCTGATGCGGAGCATGCGTCCGAACGAAGTCGAAGCCGTGCTGGGTCACGAAGTCGCCCACGTGGCCAACGGCGACATGATTACCCTGACCCTGCTGCAGGGCGTGCTCAATACCTTCGTTCTGCTGCTGTCGAGAATCCTGGGGCAAATCATCGACCGGGCGGTGTTCCGATCCGATCGCGGTTACGGACCCGGATATTTCATCTCGGTGATCGTGTTGCAGATCGTGCTGGGAATCCTGGCGAGCATGATCGTCATGGCCTTCTCGCGCTGGCGCGAATTCCGGGCCGATGCCGGCGGCGCCAGGCTGGCCGGCCGAAGCAACATGATCGCTGCGCTGGAGCGCCTTCGAGCCAGCAGTCAGCCGACCCAGTTGCCGGAGTCGGTCGAGGCTTTCGGGATTCGTGGCCGGGTTGGTCAGGGCTTGCGCAAGCTGCTGATGAGTCATCCGCCGCTGGAGGATCGGATTCGAGCGCTGGCCGAAGGCGCGCGCTGACGCGTCGCGCCTACAGGTTTGCCTGCTCGCGAACGAAATCTCCCTGGACCAGGGTGATTCCCAGCTGCCACAGGATCGCCAGGTCGCTGGTGTTGTCGACTTTCGGCGCGATGATGCGGACCTGATTGCGCGATGCATCTCCAACCAGTTCTGCGAGCTGGTCGCGCAAGGTTTCGTTTTCGCCGAGGTTCTGGACCATCTCCGGGGCCAGGCGCAGGAAGTCCAGCTCGAGAAATCGGAGGCTGGCGCCGGTTGCGCTGTCGGGGACGACGTCGCAGACGGCGAACCTGCAGCCCATCGGGCCGAAGCGCTGAATGAATTCCTGCGTCTGGCGCAGCCTGTCGTGAATCTCCAGATCGCGAAAGGCCCAGATCATCTGGCGCGCGGGAAGCACGTCGCGCTTCATCTGGCCTTCGAGGTGGTCGCAGAAACCGGGATCGATGGCCGACTGCAATGACAGCGTGACCATCCACAATTCATCGCGCGAGAATTCGCGTTCCTGCACGGACAGGGCCAGGCGCCTGAGAAGGTCCTTGTCCATTCTGGGCGCCAGTCCCAGGCGGTTGGCGGCGGCACTGAATACCGACGGCATCACCACTTCTTCCCGGTCCTGAGCGCGCAGGCGCGTCTCGATTTCGTGGATGATGAAAGTGTCGTCGTCCATGCTGGTGACGGGCGAAGAGAGCAGCTGGATTTCATCATGATCGAGCGCATGTACCAGGCGCTCTCCCCAGGCCAGATCCCCCTCATCGGTCGAGGACGAAATCCGCGGTCGATAACGGACATAGGCATTGCCGCCGGAGCGCAGGGCCTCGGCCAGGGCGATATCGGCCTGGGAGATCAGGGTGTCGGCGGTACAACGCGCGCTGCTGCCCTGGGTCACGCCAACGCTGACCGTGACCGGCAGACTGATGTCGCCGATTTCGATGATCTGTCCCTGGCAGTGCTCGACGACGCGGCGCGCCACGGAATCGGCCTGCGCCTGGGTTCGATTTTCCAGTACGACGGCGAATATATGGTCGCGCAGGCGTGCCATGGGAAACTCATCGGCAACGGCTTCGACGAAGAGATCGGCCAGGTTGCGGATCAGTTCATCGCTGGCGCCGATCCCGACCCGCGACTGGATTCGCTCGTGATCGTCGATCGACATCATCATCACGGCCAGATCGGTGCTGTCCGGATGAGCGCTGAGTACGTCTTGCAGCAGGTCGAGCAGGGCGCCATGGTTGAGCAGGCCGGTCAGCAGGTCGGACTGTTTGATGCGACGAAGCTCTTCGCTCAGCCCCGGATCCGCGTCCGCCCGGTCTTCGTGTACGAGCATCTGGGCGCAGGCCTCGCCACCGTAACGCGCCCGGGAAAACGTGACGACCGCGCTGAACTGGGTGCCGTCGGCCCTCAGCGCCTCGACCATCAGCGGAGCGGACGGGATTTCGTCATGGGCAAGTGCCCTGAGTACCTTTTTCAGATCGGTCTGCTCGTCGGAGCTTTCCAGCAGGTCGAGCATGGATAGGCCTTCCAACTGGTCGAAAGTCTCGAATCCGAACAGTTCCAGGTAGGCGGGGTTGGCGAAGATATGCAGGCCCTCGTGCAGATAGGCAATGGCCTCGCTGGAGCTGTCGAGCAGCAGGGTGTAGCGCTCTTCGATCTCGGCCAGCCGGCGACCGGCCAGACGCGCGCTCTTCCGCGCCCGCAGCAGTTCGGCCTGGCGCATCAGAATGCTTCGCAGCCGTCGTTCGTTGTCGCTGGTGACGAATCCCTCTACGCCCGCCCGGGCCAGGGTGGCCGCGGCGTTCGCGTCGCCGGAGTCGACGACACCGATCACGCCGATCGGTTGATCGAGTTCGCGTCCGTGTCGCCGGACCGCTTCGAACAACTCCGGCAGGCTGCTGTCGGCGTAAACCACGGCCAGGTCGATGGGTTGTTCGTCGAACGCACGGCCGACGGCATTGGCGGTATCGGCAAACACCAGAACGATGCCGCTGTCGGCACCCAGCAAGCGCTCGATCTGTTTCGGGCAGGAGGGATCGTCGGTGACCAGCAGTACCTTGATCGGCGAAACGGCGTTCATGCGCGGGTTCCGGAGCTCACCCCGGCATGGTAGCAGTAATCAGAGTGCATGCTGCAGCCCTCTTGCGCGTCGCTCAAAGGACCGGAAGCTTGAACGGCTGGCCGCGTATTTCACGCACCAGGCGCGGGACCAGATAGCCTGGCAGGCGCCGCCGCAAGCCATCGACGAGTCGCCGGGCAACTTCCTCGCTGAGTTCGAAGCGACCGCTCCCGGCCACCCGGTCCAGCATGTGCAGGTAGTAAGGCAGGACGCCGGCCCGGAAGCCTCTTTCCATCAGGCCGGCAAGGGTTTCGACATCGTCGTTGATGCCGCGCATCAGGACGGCCTGGTTGAGCAGATGGGATCCGGTCGAGCGCAGTTGCTCCAACGCCCGATCGACCGCACAATCGAATTCCTGCGCGTGATTGGCGTGAATGACGATGACCACTGGCCACGGCAGCCCGCTGATCCATGCGGCCAGGGCGTTCGTGATCCGATCGGGCAGGACAACGGGCATGCGGGTATGGATGCGCAAGCGGCGAATCCGGGGCAACTCGGCCAGGTCCCGGGTCAGTTCGATCAGCTTCTCGGTTGGCAGCATGAGCGGATCGCCGCCGGACAGGATGATTTCTTCGATGTCGTCTTGTCCAGCGAGATAGTCGAGCGCTTGCTGCCATCGACGCGGGCCGATCGTCTGGCCGGCGTAGGGATAGTGCTGGCGAAAGCAATAGCGACAATGAACCGCACAGGCGCCGGTCGTCATCAGCAGCGCGCGCCCGCGGTACTTGTGCAGCACCGCCGGCGCCGACCGGCTGTCGAGGTCACCGACCGGGTCGCTGACGAATCCCGGCCGGGCCTGGCTCTCGCCTGGGTCGGGCAGGACCTGAAGCAGGAGCGGGTCGTCGGCGGCGCCTGGCTTCATGCGCTCGGCAAACACCCGCGGCACGCGCGTCGGGAAGGCGCTTTCTGCGGCCAGGTCGGCGATCGGCCGATCGATGCCGAGAAATGCCAGCAACGCCCCCGGATCGCGAAATCCCTGCCGAATCTGCTCTCGCCAGTTGATCTTGGGCTGGATCGTACTTCGCGATACACTACGCGAATCTTTATCCAGCTTCGCAGCTTGTCCTTTCACGTCGCTTCGGTCATGGCCTGTCGCCGGGTCCGGATCGTATCGTAATCTGGAGTGTCAATGGCAACCTACAGCACCAACGAGTTCAAGTCCGGCCTGAAGATCATCCTCGACGGAGATCCCTACACCATTGTCGAAAACGAGTTCGTCAAGCCCGGCAAGGGTCAGGCGTTCAGCCGTGTTCGGGTGCGCAATCTCAAGACCGGACGCACGATCGAAAAGACCTTCAAGTCGGGCGATTCGGTGGAGGCGGCCGATATCTTCGAAAAGGAAATCCAGTACCTGTATTCCGATGGTGAGTTCTGGCATTTCATGGATCCGGAAAGCTTCGAGCAGCTTGCGGCCGGGGAAGCGGCCATCGGCGACAGCGCCCAGTGGATGAAAGAAGAAGACCTGTGCCAGGTCACCCTCTGGAACGGGGAACCGCTGACCGTTCTGCCGCCAAATTTCGTCGAACTGCAGATCGTCGAGACCGACCCCGGCCTCAAGGGGGATACCTCCGGCAGCGGTGGGAAGCCGGCCCGGCTGGAGACCGGCGCCACCGTGCGCGTGCCGCTGTTTGTCCAGGAGGGCGAGGTCATTCGGGTCGATACGCGCAAGGGCGAATATGTCTCCCGGGTCAAGGACTAGCCGGGCGTGAGCGAGCCATTGACCGCGCTTTTGCCGGACTGGATCGTGCCGGTTCATCCGGCCGGAGAGGTGCTGGAGCATCATGCGCTGGTCATGCACGGCGAGACCATCAGCGCGGTGATCCCGCGAGAAAAGCTCGACGATGCCTTCCCGGAAGCGCAACGCGTTCCTCTGCCCGGACGCGTCCTGCTGCCCGGACTGATCAACGCCCATGCCCACAGCGCCATGACCCTGTTGCGCGGCCTGGCCGACGACCTGCCGCTGATGCGCTGGCTGGAAGACCATATCTGGCCGGCCGAGCAGCAGTGCGTGGGGCCCGACTACGTGCGCGCCGGTACCGAGCTGGCGCTGGCCGAGATGCTGCTGGGCGGCACGACCTGCTTCAACGACAACTATTTCTTTCCCGACGTCGCGGCGCGCACGGCGATCCGGGCGGGCATGCGGGCCGTGGTCGGCATTCCGGTCATCAGCGTGCCAACGGCCTGGGCCACGACCGAAGACGAGTACTTCAGCCGCGGCCTGGCGGTGCACCAGGACCTGATCGACGAGCCGCTGGTGACCACCGCTTTTGCCCCGCATGCACCCTACACCGTGACCGACTCGGCGTTTGGCCGGATCCGCGAGCTGGCCGAGGAACTGGATATTCCGGTGCATCTGCATCTGCTCGAGGCCGCCGGCGAGATCGAGGCCAGCCAGCAGCAGTACCGCTGTCACCCGATCGATCGGCTGGAAAGAATGGGATTGTTCAACGATCGCCTGCTGGCCGTGCACATGACCCAGCTGACCCCGGCCGACATGGACAGGATCGCGCGCGCCGGAGTCCACGTGCTCCACTGTCCGGCCTCCAACCTGAAGCTCGCCAGCGGGATCTGCCCGGTGGCGGCGCTGGTCGAGCGCGGTGTCAACGTCTGCATCGGCACCGACGGTGCGGCCAGCAACAACACTCTGGACATGTTTGCCGAAATGCGCCTGGCTGCCCTGCTTGCCAAGGGTTGGAGCGGCGATCCGGAGGCGGTGCCGGCCCACGTGGCACTGGAGATGGCCACCATTCACGGCGCCCGTGCCCTGGGCCTGGAAGACCAGATCGGATCGCTGGAGTCGGGCAAGCAGGCCGACGTGATCGCCGTGGATCTTGACAGGATCGAAACCCTGCCGGTGCATCATGTGATTTCGCACCTGGCGTACGCGGCCGGCCGTCATCAGGTCAGCGACGTGTGGGTGGCGGGCCGTGCCCTGGTCCGCGACCGCACCCTGCAGACCCTGGACGAAGGCCGCATTCGAGACGAGAGCAGGATCTGGCAGCGGCGCCTGACCCGAATTGACCAGCAGACACGAGCATGACCAGACCATGAGCGGCAAAGCGGCCGCGGCGGAGCGGAACCTGGATCCCGACGAGGCGGAGAAATTCGATCAACTGGCGGCTCGCTGGTGGGATCCGGCGGGAGATTTTCGCCCGCTGCACGATCTCAACGGTCCGCGCACGGAATACATCGCGACCCGGGCGACGCTTCAGGATGCCCGACTGCTGGACGTGGGCTGCGGGGGCGGCTTGCTGTGCGAGTCCGCCGCGCTGGCCGGCGCCGCGGTCACCGGTATCGATGCGGCCGAAAAGCCCCTGGGCGTTGCGCGTCTGCACGCGGCCGAGAGCGGTCTGGATATCGACTACCGCAAGATCACGGCCGAGGAGCTGGCCGAGCGCCATGCCGAGTCGTTCGACGTCGTCTGCTGCCTGGAAATGCTCGAGCATGTCCCGGACCCGGCCAGCACGGTAAGCGCCTGCGCAGCGCTGTGCCGACCCGGCGGGCAGTTGTTCTTCAGCACCATCAACCGCTCGCCGGTCTCGTGGGCGCTGGCCATCGTCGGGGCCGAATACGTGCTCGGATTGCTGCCCAGGGGCACCCATCGCTATGATCGCCTGATTCGGCCGGGTGAACTGGCTGCCGCGATTCGCTCCAGCGGCCTGGAAGTGCGCGACATCAGTGGTATCGACTACAATCCGTTTTCGCGCACGGTGCGCATCGGCGGCCGGCCGCGCGTGAACTATCTGGTCCACGCCCACAAGCCGGACTGAGCGATGAGCCCACCCCGGATCATCCGGGCGGTGCTGTTCGACCTCGACGGCACCCTGGTCGACAGCGCGCCGGACTTGCTTGCGGCTCTGGCCTGGCTGCGCGAGGTGCGCGGGCTGGCGCCGCTGGATTACTCCCTTCTTCGGCACCATGCCTCGCGCGGGGCCCTGGGCATCATCGAGGCCGGGTTTTCCGATCAGCCCGGCCTGGATCGCGAACGGCTGCGCGCCGAATTTCTGGATCGCTACGCGCGCCACTTCTGGGTCGAGTCCAGGCCTTTCGAGGGTATCGAGACCATGCTGCGGCAGTTGCATTCGGACAAGCTGGCCCTGGCGGTGGTGACGAACAAGGTCGCGCGCCTGGCCGTTCCGCTGGTGGCGGCGGCGGGTTGGAAGAGCATGCTCGATTGCGTGATCGGCGGTGATACCGCGCCGAGCCCGAAACCCCATCCGGCGCCGGTGCTCGAAGCCTGTCGTCGCCTCGGCGTTCATCCGGGCGATGCGATCATGGTCGGCGATGATATTCGTGATATCGAGGCCGGTCGCCGAGCCGGCTGCCTGACCGCAGCGGCGTCCTGGGGATATGTCGCGCCCGGCCAGGATCCGCGCCAATGGGGCGCGGATCATCTGTTAACTCATCCCCATCAAGTCAGTAAATTGATAATCTAAGCAATGATTTGCAAAGACTACCTCCAGCGAATTCTATTTGAAGAAGTCGGCGCTCGCTGCGTCTTCGTGCGACTGGAGAACGTCATCGGGGAGGTTCTCGCCCGCGGTGATTACCGGCCAGACGAAGCGCGCTTGCTGGGCGAGGCCCTGCTCGTGGTGGCGCTGATGTCGAGCGGGCTGAAATTTTCCGGACGGATCAGTCTGCAGTTGCGCGGCTCTGGCGGCGCGCTGCAGCTGCTGCTGGTTGACTGTTCCGACGCCGGCGGATTGCGCGGAATGCTGTCGTGGAACGAAGATCACCGGGAACGCCCGGATCCGGCGCGATTGTCGGCCTGCGCCGGTCCCGGTGCGGTGCTTTCGCTCACCGTGGATCCGGTCGAAGGCGGTCAGCGCTGGCAGGGCATCGTGCCGCTGGAGGGCGATAGTCTCGCCGAGGCGGTGGCGGCGTATTTCGAGCGCTCCGAACAGCTGCCGACGCGCTTCCATCTGGCGATGGAGGATGGCCGCGGAGCCGGCCTGATGCTGCAGCGCATGCCGGACGGCGAGACGGACGGGGACGGCTGGAATCGGCTGCAGCATCTGTTTGCCAGCGTTCGACGCCGCGAAATCCTCGACCTGGACGGCGAAACGCTCATGCGGCGATTGTTCCACGAGGAATCGCGCCGCATCTTTGCGCCCGAACCACTGGAATTCCATTGTCCCTGCAGCCGCGATCGAGTCACCGAGGTCCTGATCAGCCTGGGCGCCGAAGAGCTCGAGCAGATGGCGGCATCGCCCGAGGCCACGGAAGTGCGCTGCCAGTTCTGCAACCAGCTGTACCGCTTTGATTGCCTGGATCTGACCGCGCTGCTGCACGGCGAGGCGCTGCCCGTTGATTCGACCGTGCACTGATCATGGATGCATTGCAGTGGTGCCGGGATCGCTTGCTCGTGCCGGGCAACCCGCTGGCCGCCAGTCTCCTGTTTCTCTCCCCGGCCCAGCGCGATCGCACGCTCGCCCTCAGGGCGCTGATCGCAGAGCTGACCGGACTGGACGACTGCTCTGCCGAGGCTGATGCGGTCGGCGCGAAACTGGGCTGGTGGCAGAAGGCGCTGGTCGAGGGCGCACCCCATCCGGCATTGACGGCGATGGCTGAGAGCGGCGCAGCGCAATGCGTGGCGCCGGCTGCGCTGCTGCCGCTGCTGGAGTCGATCGGCGCGGGACGGTTGAACGCCCGCTTCGAGCGCTACGAGCAACTCTGGGCCCACTGCCTGGCCATCGGCGGTGAGGCGGCCCGAATCGAGTTGCATCTGACCGGGGATGGCGAATCGAACGCCCGGGCGGCCGCGGCGCTGGGTGCGGCCGGCGACCTGATCCGGCGGGTGCGCGACCTGTCGCTGGATGCTGCGCACAATCGCTGGCTGGTGCCGCTGGACCTGCAGGCCCAGTTTCAGGTCGCCCGCCGGGACGCGCTCGACACCCGGGGTGGCCCCGGTTGGGATGGCCTGGTGCGGACCTTGCTTGAGCGGGCGATGCGGGAAGGGCAGGCCGCCGTTGGCTGTCTACCGCAGCAGCATCGGCATCTGCACATTCACTGGTCGCTGGATCGGCGCCTCGCGGGCCGGCTGGCGCGCCGCCCCGCTCAGATCCTTGAGCGTCGAATCCTGCCGGGACATGCCGGTAACGTATGGACGGCCTGGCGCGCCGCCCGAAGTCTGGACCGGCGCGCTACAACCGGATGCCCACGCCGATACTGAATTGGGTACGCGATTGCCAGCGGCTGGCGTCGCTCGGCCACAGATGCAGTTGTTCGGCGTGCAGGACCGGTTGGGCCAGGAGGTATTCGTCCACCTGCCGGTTCTCGATGCCGGCAACGGTTCCCAGCACGGTCACGAACCGACCGGGCGCGTACCGGACCGGTTCCAGGAAGCCCGGATGTTCGATCAGAAAACGCACGCCGGGATCCTCGTCCAGCCGCGGGCGGTCGGCTCGATCGAGCGGATAGCTAACCACGCCGAGTTCGGTGTATTCGGCCAGGTTGCGCACGGCAACGATGCGACCGCCCCAGATCACTCGGTCGCCCGGCTGGCTGTTTCCTTCGAGCACGTGGGCCGGACCTCGCGGCACCACCTGGTCGGCGTCGGTCGCGACCGGGCTGGTGGCGCAGGCGGCGATCAGGGGCAAAAGCAGCGCCAGGATCAGCAGTCGGCAAACCCCGAGATCAGTCATCGGCACTGATCACCCCCGGGCCCTTGCCGGCGGTTTTTTCATACACACCCTTGCCGATTTTTCGATACTGGGTGAATCCGGCCTGTTCGATACTCGAGGTCTTGAGCATGTGGGCGCGGCCGCTGACGACATTGGGTGGTGAAATCACGCGCCTGACCGGATGCCCGCACGACGGGCAGACGCTCAGGCGAGGGTCATTGAGCCTTTGCAGCACGGTAAAGCCGTCGCGGCAGTGGTCGCAGCCGGCTTCCTCGGCGTTGATGTACTCGTAAAACGGCATGGCTGTTCCGGGTCGATGGCGGCTCCATGGTAGCCCATGAGGCGGTCCTGAATCTGCGACAATCTTGACTCGATCCCGATTCGACATGCAGCAGAGGCAGCGCAGGCGATGAACAGCACTTCCCGGCCGGTCTGGCTGATCACGGGGGCGGCAGGCGCGCTCGGACGCGCCCTCGTCGGCCACGTGCTCGGCGTCGGAGACGACTGCATCGCACTGGACCGCGACGAACGCGGATTGAACCGTCTGCACGACGAACTGGCTGCGATCGGCCAGGCGCCGGCGCTGTACCCGCTGGACCTGGCCGGCGCCGGTCCGGACGACTACGCCGAACTGGCCGCGGTCGTTGAAGCGCAGTTCGGGCGTCTCGATGCGCTGGTGCACGCGGCCGCCCGCTTCAGCGCGCTCAGGCCGCTGGAACACCAGGCCGCCGATGACTGGTTCGCCACCCTACAGGTTGGCCTGACCGGACCACAGTTGCTCAACTCGGCGCTCATGCCGCTGCTGCGGGCCGGTGATCGCGCCAGCATCGTGCTGATCAACGACTCGGTTTGCCTGGACAAGCCGGCGCGCTGGGGCGCCTACGGGATCTGCCAGGCCGGCCGCCGGCAGATGGCCGCCACGCTGGCCGCCGAACTGGGGCCGCGCGGCCCGCGCGTGCTGGAGCTGGATCCCGGACCTTTTTTCAGCCCGTTGCGCACCGCCGCCTGGCCCACCGACACGCCGGATGAACTGCCGAGTCCGGACGCCGCCGCAGCGCAGATTTACCAACGCATCAAGACCGGAGTCATGTAATGAGCGACGATCTGTTCGTGAAAATCATTGATCGCGAAATCCCGGCCGATATCGTTTTCGAGAACGATCGGGTCCTGGCCTTCCGGGACATCGACCCGCAGGCGCCCGTCCACATTCTGATCATTCCCAAGCGCCGCATTCCGACCATCGACGACCTCGAGGATGGCGATGCCGAGCTCATGGGGCAGTTGCTGCTCGCCGCCCGCGACATCGCGCGGTCGGAAAACATCAGCGAAGACGGCTATCGGCTGGTGTTCAACTGCAATCGGCACGGCTGCCAGTCGGTGTTCCACATTCATCTCCACCTGCTGGGTGGGCGCCAGCTGGACTGGCCGCCGGGCTGAAGGCCCCGAGTCAGGACACTTCGGGCAAACGAGCGCTGAGCCACGCGCCGGCCAGCCCCATGGCTGCAAGAATCAGGATCACGCCGGAGACCGGCATGATCGCCGTCAATGCGCCGATGCCGCCGGTCAGCAGCAGCACCACGCCGATCACGGTGTTGCTGACCGAGACATAGTCGGTCCGTTTGTTGCCGCCGGCAAGATCGACGATATAGGTCTTGCGGCCGAGTCGCACGCCCGCATGGGTGATCGCCAACAGGAAGAAAAACAGCGGGTAGAGCCACTGGCTGTCGGCCAGGGCGGGCGCCGATTGAACGATCGTCACCAGTCCGATGCCGGTTGCCGCCGAGGCGGCCCCGGCAAGAATCATCACCCGCCTGCTGGAAGTGTCCGCGAAGCGTCCCCAGAACGGCGCCGAGACCAGGCTGGCCAGGCCATCGGCGATCACGAACAGGCCCAGCACCAGCAGCGCGCCTTCGGTTTGTTCGTGGGCCAGCATGATGAAAAACGGTGCGCTGAGAGCCGAGCACAGCAGCAGCGAGCGGGCCACCACGAATTGCCGGAACGGTCGGTCGTTGACCAGCAGTTGCAGCCGCTGCAGGGCCGCGGTCAGGGCGTTGCCGCCGCCGGCAGTGGCGCCGGGGGACTCGCGAATGAGGGCATAAGTGCCGGCCGCGATCAGCCACAGACCGCCGGCAAAGGCCAGCAGGATCAGGTAAGTGGCCATGCTGTCGGCTTCTCCGAGGTCGACCAGCAGAACGATGCCGACGCCGATCGTGACCAGCCCGGCCAGGAACTCCGACCAGCCGCCGACTCGACCGCGCCGCGTCTTGGGGACGGTCTTTCCGAGGACATCCTTGGAGGCAACCGAGCACAGTCCGCGGGCCAGGCTGAACACCACAAGTGCACCGATCAGGGCGAAACCGGCCGCGGCGCCCTTCAGAGTCACCGCGATCAGGGCCATGCCGAAAACGGCCAGCGCCTGAAGCAGACAGCCGACGACGAAGGTCCACTTGCGCACGGCCTGCTGGCGGACATAGCTGGCAATCACCAGTTGCGGAATCAGCGAACCCGATTCCCGCACCGGGACCAGAAAGGCGGTAAACACCCCGGGCGCGCCCAGCGCGCTGAGCATCCAGGCAAGAACGGTCTTGGGGTTGGCGATGGCGTCGCCCAGCTTGGTCAAGAACTGGGTCGCCACCTGGAGCAGAAAATTGCCGGGTACGACCCGGCAGGCGTCCTCGTCGATGTCCTTGCAAACGCGCGCATCTTCCTCGTTGACCAGCGCCTGATAGCTG
>JAWLFD010000137.1:0-6332 GCA_041685745.1 Wenzhouxiangella sp. | reverse complement strand
GGCAGCAGTCTGCGGCCGGGATTGGCGGCGTTGATGACCACGGTGTAGGTCACGACGTTCTGGGCCTCCACCGGCGCCAGGCGCACCTGGGCCACCTCACCGGAAAACTCCCGCTCCGGGAAGGCGTCGACGGTAAAGCGCGCCTCGGCGCCTTCGCGGACGTTGCCGATGTCGGCCTCGTCGACGCTGGCCTCGATCCGGATCTGGCCCAGGTCCTGGGCGATGGTGAACAGGACCGGCGCCTGCAGGCTGGCGGCGACGGTCTGGCCCAGGTCCACGGCCCGGTCGATGACCACGCCGTTGATCGGCGAACGGATTTCGGTGCGTTCCAGGTCAATCCGGGCAGCCTCCAGCGCGGCCTCGCGCTGGAGCACCGTGGCCTCGGCGTTGCGCAGCTGGGCGCGCGCGATCTCGACATCGGCGCCGGCGTTGCGGGAACTGACCTCGGACAACTCCAGCGCCGATTCCGAAACGCTCCCGCGGCCGACCAGCGAGCGCTGGCGCTCGAACTCGCGCCGGGCGTTTTCGCGCACCACCTCGGCCTTGCCGATGTTGGCGGTCTGGATCTCGACGTTGGCGCGGGCGACGGCCAGGTTGGCCTCGGCCTCCTGGACGCGTCGCTCGAAAGTCTGCGGGTCCAGCCTTGCCAGCAGATCGCCGGCCTCGACGGGGGTGTTGAAGTCGGCGAACAACTCCTGGATCTGGCCGGATAGCTGCGAGCCGACCTCGACGGTGTTGAGCGCGCGCACCGAGCCGACCGCGGACACGATCTGGACGATGTCGCCCACATCCAGCGCCGCGCGGTCGATCTGAAGCCGTTCTTCGCCCTCGCCGGAGTCCAGGAACCACCATCCGACAGCCAGCGCCAGGGCGAGCAAAAACGAACCCGCAATCCAAGCTTTCATTGTCTTTCCTCCTCGTGACCCGTATTCGGGTCCGGCCATGACCGGCGGCAGTGTAGAGCTTTTCGCTTCAGGACGCCCGCACGCTTTTGCCGCCGCCGCGATGAAGCCGCCGCAGCCAGGGCAGCAACAGCAGCACGCAGCCGATTTCGGCCAGGCCAAAGACCACGAAAACCGCCGGATAGGGGTCCAGACCGAGGCTTCGCAGCCAGCTCAGAATCGCCACGCTCAGCAGCGGCCCGAGCATGAACCCCAGCGATCCGGTCAGGTGAAAGCCGCCCATGCCGGTGGCCTGCGCGGCGCCGGCCAGGCGCACGGTCAGGACCAGCGATGGCGCCAGCATCAGCGCCGCGATGACGCCGCCGGCGGCCATGACCGGAATCAGAAGCCCGGTGCCTGTGAACCCCAGCACGATCAGAAAGACGCCGTATCCGAGGCTGCCGGCGGCCATCAGCGCGACCGGGCTGACGCGGTCGCACAGCCAGCCGGCCGGGTAGGTCAGCAGGGCGTAGGGCAGCAAGAACGCGGCCATGGCCAGCCCGATCGAGGCCGGCGGCAGGCCGAGAACGGTGGCGAAGTACAGCGAAACGGTCGAGATGATGAAGCCCACCGTCAGCCGGTCGACGAAGGTGAAGGCATAGGGGATGAGCAGCGCCCGATGCTCCAGCGCCAGCCGGGCCATGTCGCCGAGCCGTTCGGCCGAGCGCTGCAGCGGGGCTTCCTCGAGCACCCGCGAAGCCGTGATCGCGACGGCCATGATCAGCAGCCCGCCGAACAGGAAGACGCTGGTGGCGGCCTCCGAACCGATGCGCCCGCCCAGCACCGTGCCCGCGGCGACGCCCAGGCTGAGCGCCGCTCCGGCCATGCCCATGGCGCGGCCCTTGTGTTCGCCGGCGGCCTGGTCGGCAATCATGGTCATGGCCAGCACCAGCGCGGTCATGTGGGCGGCACCCTCGACGAAGCGCAGGCCCAGCTGCACCGGATACGGCCACGGACCGTACATCAGCAGCAGGCAGCCAGCGTAGACAAACAGCGCCGGTATCACCAGGGGCCTGCGCCGGCCCAGCCGGTCCGACACCAGGCCGGCCAGTAGCGCGACCAGCAGCGAGCCGGCCATGTTGGCCGACATGAACAGATGCCGATCCAGCTCCGAGCGTCCGGGGAAGCGGCCCTCGGTGAGTTCGAAAAGCAGCGGCACCACGGCCGTGACCGGGAGCATGATCAGGAAGATGCCCAGGGCGATGGGCCAGGTTCGCATGGGATGCAGGGAAAGCCGGTGTGCTCGGGATGGGGCGCCAGCATAGCCGCGTTCGGGTCAAGGCCGCGGCACGAAGGCCGGCGTCGGTCACGAGCCAATTTGAAAACCGTTATCATCCGTGGGCCCTGATCCGTCTCGAGACTTTTTTGCCCAACCCGCCACAAAACGCCACCGCTGCGCGCGTTGCGCTCAATCGCTTCAAGCCGGATGGATGGACCCTGCTGACCCTGGTGGTTGCCGGCCTGGTGGCCCTGCCGGTCATCACGGTCCTGGCCCACGTCCTGGTGCCTTCCGGCGAAGTGTGGTCGCATCTCTACGAAACCGTGCTGCCCGGTTATCTCCTCAACACCCTGGGCCTCATGCTCGGCGTGGGCGCGGGCACCCTGGCGATGGGCGTGGGCACGGCCTGGCTGGTGGTCATGTGCCGCTTTCCCGGCAAGCGCGTGTTCGAGTGGGCGTTGCTGCTGCCGCTGGCGGTGCCCACCTACGTGATCGCCTATGCCTATACCGATTTCCTGCAGTTCGCCGGGCCGCTGCAGACCTGGCTGCGCGAGTTGTTCGACTGGGGTCGCGCCGATTACTGGTTTCCCAACGTGCGCTCGCTGGGCGGGGCGATCGTGTTGATGTCGCTGGTGCTCTACCCCTATGTCTACCTGCTGACCCGAGCGGCGTTCATGGAGCAGTCGGTCTGTGCGCTGGAGGTGGGTCGCACCCTGGGCCGAGGCCCCTGGCGGCTGTTTTCCTCGGTCGCCGTCCCGCTGGCGCGTCCGGCCATCGTCGGCGGCGTGGCGCTGGCGCTGATGGAGGCGCTCAATGACTTCGGCGCCGTGCAGTTTTTCGGCGTGGACACCTTCACCACCGGGATCTACCGGACCTGGTTCGGCATGGGCGAGGCCGCGGCCGCCGCCCAGCTGGCCGCCTGCCTGCTGGTCTTCGTGCTGGTGCTGTTGCTGCTGGAGCGTTTTTCGCGCCGCCGGGCCCGGTTTCACCACACCACCGGCCGCTATCGCGAGCTGCCGCAGTACCGACTCGGCAAGGGCGCGGCCGCGCTGGCCTTCCTGGCCTGCGCCGTGCCGGTCCTGGTTGGTTTCGTGGTCCCGGCGGCCCTGCTTGTGGAAATGCATGTTCGGGTCGGCGACCCGCTGATGGGCGGCCGCTTCTGGGGATTTGCCTGGAACAGCCTGATCCTGGCAACGGTGACGGCAGTCGTCGCCGTAAGCCTGGCGGTGACGATCGGCTACGGCGTGCGCCTGAAGCCGCGCGTGCTGACCCGCACGGCCGCGCGCATGGCGTCCGTGGGATATGCGATTCCGGGCTCGGTGATCGCCGTCGGCATCCTGATTCCGCTGGGCTGGCTGGACCAGCAGATCAACCTGTTCGCGCGCGAACATTTCGGCTTCTTGCCGGGGCTGTTGCTGACCGGCACCATGGTGGCGCTGGTCTATGCCTATGTGGTGCGCTTTCTGGCGGTGTCGTTCAACACGGTGGAGGCCAGCCTGACCAAGGTCACGCCGAACATGGACGCGGCCTCTCGCACGCTGGGCAAGACCGCGGGCAAGACGCTGGCGCTGGTCCACCTGCCGGTGATGCGCTCCAGCCTGCTGGCCGCGGCCATCCTGGTGTTCGTCGACGTGATGAAGGAGCTGCCGGCGACCATCATCCTGCGGCCGTTCAATTTCGACACCCTGGCCGTGCGCGCCTTCGAGCTGGCTTCCGACGAGCGCCTGGCGCAGGCATCGACGGCCGCCCTCGGCATCGTTCTGGTCGGCATCGTGCCGGTGATTCTGCTCAGTATCGCGATGCGCAAGTCGCGCCCGGGCGGCGGTCTGGGCGGTTCCTAATGGGCCACGCGGTAATTGGGTAACGCTCAGCCGTTGGCGGCTTCCAGCGGAAACACGAAAGCCTGGGACTGATCGAGGTGCAGCTCGACCTGCTGGTTTTCCTGCGGCAGGAATACCCCCGGCATGGCCGAGTGCATGTGGAATTCCCGGTTCTCGCGATCGTGCAGGCAGATGTGCACCATGCTGTTGCGGCCCAGCAACCGCGACATGATGACGTGGGTCTTGCGATGCTCGTTGCGTGGCTGGCCGACGACGACGACGCGAATGGCTTCGGGGCGGACCATGACCAGGGCCGGGCTGCCTTCGGCCAGTCCGCGTGCTTCGACCTGGCCGAGCGGGGTGTCGACAGCGCCGTTTCGAACGACGCCTTCCAGGCGGTTGACCTCGCCGAAGAAGGTCGCCACGAAGGGGTCTTTCGGGCGGCAGTAGAGGTCGACCGGGCGGTCCATCTGCAGGATGCGGCCGTCTTTCATCAGGGCGATGCGGTCGGCCATGAACATGGCCTCTTCCGGGTCGTGGGTGACCAGCAGGGTGCCGGCCCCGGCCTTCTTGAGCAAGTGCAGGGTGTCGTCGCGGATGCGGTCGCGCAGGCGGGCGTCCAGGGCCGAAAACGGCTCGTCGAGCAGCATCAGGCCCGGCCCTGGCGCGAGCGCGCGCGCCAGCGCCACGCGCTGCTGCTGGCCGCCGGAAAGCATGTGCGGGTAGCGGTCCGCATAAGCCGTCATGCCCAGCGTTTCGAGCAGGTCGAGGGCCTTTTTCCGACGCTCGCTTCCGGCCAGCCGGCCGAGCCCGAAGGCGACGTTGTCGACCACCGAAAGGTGCGGGAACAGGGCCGAGTCCTGGAACATCAGGCCGACGTTGCGGCGCTCCGGGGGCACCAGCCGGCCCGACGGTGAGCGCATGTCCTCGCCGTTGATGAACACGCGCCCCTGCTGCAGTTCTTCCAGCGAGGCGGCGATGCGCAGCAGGGTGGACTTGCCGCAGCCCGACGGTCCGAGCAGGCAGACCACTTCTCCGGGCTGAACATCCAGGCTGACCCCGTCGACCGCCCGCAGGCTGCCGAAGTCGTGACTGATGTCTTCCATGCGCAGCATGGCGGTCTCGGCCGCGTTGCCGACCAGCGTCTCGAACCTGTCGCGAGCGATCTGAATCATGCCGTCTGACCGTGGAAGCGACCTTTCAGTCTAGGCAAACAAGAATCATTTGTAAACCGGAAAATGATGTGTCATGATAATGCGAATGATTGTCGTTGTCTTGCCTGAAGGAGAAATTGAATGAGTTTTGGTCTCACCCGTCGACTGGTTGCCGTTGCCGCGGCCCTGGCGTTCATGGTTCCGGGCGGTTTCGTGCTGGCCGACCAGGTCAACGTCTATTCGGCCCGCCACTACGATGTCGACCAGATGCTCTACGACGCGTTTACCGAAGAAACCGGCATTGAGGTCCAGGTGCTGGAAGGCAGTTCCGACCAACTGGTCGAGCGGATTCGCCGCGAAGGCGTGGCCAGTCCGGCCGATGTCCTGGTGACCGTCGATGCCGGGCGCCTCTGGCGGGCCGAGGACGCCGGCATCCTGCAGCCGGTGGACTCCGAGTTTCTCAACGAGCGAATCCCCGCCTACCTGCGCCATCCGGACGGGTTGTGGTTCGGCATGAGCCAGCGCGTGCGGGTGATCTACTACAGTCCCGAGCGCTTCGACCCGGACCTGGTCGACAGTTACGAAGACCTGACCCGTCCGGAGCTTGAAGGCCGCATCTGCATCCGCTCGTCGAACAACATTTACAACCAGTCGCTGCTGGCTTCCATCATCGACGCCCACGGTGCCGAAGCGGCCGAGGAATGGGCCCGTGGCGTGGTCGCCAACCTGGCCCGCTCGCCCGAAGGCGGCGATACCGATCAGATCCGGGCGGTGGCCGCGGGGGAATGCGATGTTGCCGTTGGGAACCAGTATTACTACCTGCGCCTGGTCAATTCCGACGACCCGTCCGATCGCGCCGTGGCCCAGCAAGTCTCACTGATCATTCCCAACCAGGATGGCCGCGGGGTCCACGTCAACGTGGGCGGCGCCGGCGTGGTGGCCGGCGCGCCCAACCGCGAAAATGCGGTCCGCTTCCTGGAGTTTCTCGCCTCCGACCAGGCCCAGGAGCTGTTCGCCAACGAAACCTACGAATTCCCCGTGGTCGACGGTGTCGAAAAACATCCCACCCTGGAGGCGCTGGGCGAGATGAAGTTCGATCAACTGGGCATGGACGTGCTCGGCCGCAAGAATCCGGAAGCGGTGCGCGTTTTCGACCGGGCGGGCTGGCGGTAGCCCGTTCGTTACGCAGGCCGCATCA
>JAWLFD010000136.1:0-6341 GCA_041685745.1 Wenzhouxiangella sp. | reverse complement strand
ACGGCGATGACGTTGGCCGGCAAGAGGTGCTCAAGCACGGGATCAGCCCTTTTCGGAGGTTTCTGCGACCAGGCTGACCGACTGCTCCTCGAGCACCTGGCCGACGCGGCGCGCCGTGCTGGAGGCAAACGCGTGCAGCAGCAGCAGCGGAATCGCGGCAATCAGACCCATGACGGTGGTGACCAGCGCCTGGGAAATACCGCCGGCCATGAGCTTGGGATCGCCGGTACCGAACAGGGTGATCGCCTGGAAGGTAACGATCATCCCGATCACCGTACCGAGCAGCCCCATCAGCGGCGCGACGGCGGCCAGCACCTTGACCACGTTGAGGCCGGATTCGAGCTTGGGCAGTTCCTTGAGCACGGCGTCGTCCAGGCGCAGCTGCAGGGTTTCAAGATCCTCGCTCCTGTACTCCTCGTAGGTGAGCATGACCCGACCCAGCGGGTTGCTCTTCTTCGGCGTAGACGACTTCATCTGCGACTTGACCTTCATGGCAGTGAAGGCCAGCATGATCCAGCGGAAGATGGCCAGCAGGATGCCGAGGATGGCAACGACGACGATGGCGTAACCGATGCCGCCGCCCTGATCGATGCGCTCGCGCAGGTTGGGCACTTCGACGACCAGGCCCAGCAGGGTGCCGAGCGAAGGATCGACCAGGCCGCGGACCACGCCCGGGCCGTTGTGTTCGAAGACCCGCTGCGCCGCGGCAACCTCGGCCCGGCCGGGCTGGCGCGCCAGATAGCGCAGGGTGCCCTCGCGAGCCACCATGAACCCCTCGTCGCTGAAGGCCGTGAACGGACCGATGCGAACCACGGTTTCGGTGGCCGACTGATTGTCCGAGGTAATCACCTGGGCATCGTAGCGGGCGACTTCGCCCTGCTCGCCGGCTTCCTGGAGCATGGTGAACCACAGGTTTTCCAGCTCGCCAATGGTCGGTAGCGAAGAAGCCTGGGCCATGCGGACCAGATCCTCGCCGCGGTCCGGGAACTGGGTCGAGACCAGCGAGTCTTCCAGCTGCTCGTTCAGGTCCGCCGCGGCGGCACGGGCGACCCCGAACAACTCGCCGAATTCACCCTGGCGCTCGGACAGCTGAGAGCGCAGCTCTTCGAGCTCGCGATCGAGTTCGTTGCGCAGGTTCTCCAGCCGGCTGGCTTCGTTTTCCGCGGCCGTGACTTCACCGCGCAGCTGGCGCAGGGCGGCTTCCTGCTCGGACTGCTCGCGGCGGAAGCGCGCTTCGCGCTCCTGGTTGGTCTCGGAGACCGACTGGCGCTCGTTCTGCATCGCCCGGAGGACATCGTCGATGGTCTCGGGCTCGGTCTGAGCGGCGGCGTACGGGGACAGAAAGGCCACGGCCAGAGCGGCCAGGACCAGGGCGCGGGCGGCGGCGCGAATGGGTGAAGACATGGGCGAAATCCTGAAAAGGTTCTGTTGTGGGCTTCGATCGCGGTCAGTCATGATGTCCTCAGCCTCCCGTCTCGGTCTGCGGCGCGCGCACCGGGATGAACATCAGGTTCGGCGGAATCTGCTCACGCGCGATCCGGGAACCCATCTTGATGTCCTGAAGGAACGACATGTCCAGATCGACCCACTGGCGGCTGTCGGGGTCGAAACGCATCAGGGTCTGGTCGTCGTCGGTGCGGAAGGTCAGCACGGTGCGGCCGATGCGCAGGAACTCCACGTTTTCATATTGGCGACCGCCGGCTTCGATATCGCCGCGATAGGCCTCGATGGTCCGGCCGTACTCGTTTTCGATCTGGTATGCCTCGACCACCAGGCGGTAGCGCTGGGCCGGCGAGCGCGACGGATCGTCCATCAGGTTGCGCAGACGCTCGACGCGGGCGCGGCGCTCGTCGAGCAGGAACGGCAGATCGGCCTCGACCAGCTGGTCGAGCGCCTCGACCATGTCTTCCATCAGCGGCTGGATCGAACGCTGCAGGCTGGCGATGTTGTTGATGTCGTTGGTCAGCGACTCCATCTCGCGCCGCTGGGCATCCACCTGGCGCTGCTGCGAGGCGTTGTAGCGGTTGAGCTGCTCGAGCTGCTTGAGGTTGGCGCGGTAGTCGCTCAGGAGGTTCTGCGTGCGCGAATCGAGCTGGTCGATGCGCTCCTGGGTCTCTTCGGTCGCCTGAACCATGGCCCGACTGGTATCGAGAATGGGTTCGACTTCCTGGGCGTTGACCGCCGTGTGAAGCACAATGGCGGCCGCCGGGATACCGAGGGTCGCAAGAATTCCGAGGCTGAGGGTTCTGAAGTTCATGAAGATCATGCCCGAGTTGTGTTGATGGGTCTGTCGCGAGCACCGAATCATACCCGAAGGCGTTCCGGCACAACAAGCGGGCTATTGTACGGACGCGACGCGCCGAGGCGCAAGGCGCATTTTTTTCCGGCCAGCATCAGGCCGTGACCAACCCAAAGCCCCAGGGATTTAGGAGGCTTACAGGCTTCCAGGCCCGGATCGATTCGAACTTGGCGCAGAACGGATTGCCGTTTCTTCACCTGGCGTTCACGCTTGAAAGACGGTTCGCATCCTGGTTTCGCCACCGGGGAAGTTCTGAGACAATGCCGGGAGAGCCCCTGGCACGCTGACCGAACCGCATGGCCACTCCTGCCCAAAAACCGACCTTCGCCGTGACCAACGCGTTCAGCGTACCGCTGATCCGGGTCCGGCACGAGAGCCCGGAAACGCTCAACGACGAACTGGTCCGACTGTTCCGGCAACGCGCCGAAAGCGACGCTTACCGCAACCCGGAGCCCCGGGTCAAGCGCAACCAGGCGCTGTTCGAAAGCCGCTTCAACCTGTTCGACTGGCCTGAATCGTGCGTGCAGGAACTCAAGGAGTTCTGCTTCGGGCATCTGTTTCGCGCCATTGCCGAACTCAACGGCTACGACCAGGCCATGCTCAAGGATTTGCGTTATGCCTGCGAATCCTGGTTCCATCTGACCCGCAAGGGCGGTTTTTTTGCCGCCCACAACCACCCCCTGCATTCCTGGTCGGGGGTCTACTGCGTGCGTCACGACGGCGACGACCCGGACAGCGACAGCGGCCGGCTGACTTTCTTGAGCCCGCACATGGGGGCGAACATGTACGTCGATGCCGCCAGCGTCCGTTTTCAGCGCCCGTTTTCAACCGCCCCGCTGATGCTGCGGCTGGAGCCGGGGCAACTGGTGCTGTTTCCCTCCTGGCTGCTGCACGAGGTCACCCCCTACGAGGGCGAAACCGAGCGCATCACGGTGGCCTTCAACGTTCGCTTCCAGTACGTGGGCACCCAGACCCTGTAGCTCGCCTGAGCAGATGCGCCTGTCTCAGGCCGGCTTGTCCCAGACCAGACAGCGGCCCATGGGGTGTTGGTCGGCATAGACCAGGGGGCGAGCGAAACGCAGCGTCAGGCCGGCGCGCTCGAAGGGCGCGTGCCAGGCCGGGTCTTCGGCAATTCTCCGGTTGACCCTGAGCATATCGTCCAGCCGCGCCCGACCGGCCCGCAGCTGGTCGGCGTAATGGGCCACGGCATCAGCCTGCTGGCGCATCACGGCCGGCTGCAGCTGCAAAAGACCGGCAACCGCCTGCCCCACCTGCTGGACCAGCGGCGAGCGGCTGGACGCATCGCGTGCCGCCTGCAGCGCGCGCAGGGCCTGCTGGCCGGCGCTAACGAATTCGCGGTCGCCCAGCTGGCCGCGACCCCAGGAACGCATCAGCTTGGGCAGCCGGGTGCTTTCCAGCGCGTCGTAGGCGGCCAGCTCGTCGCGCATGGTCTGCATCATGGCCGAATCGGCTTCGTGGCTGACGATGGCCAGCACGCCGCCGGGACGGAGCACGCGGGCAACCTGGTCGGCAGCCGCTTCCAGGTCGCAGTACTCGATTCCGTACTGGCTGCAGACCAGGTCGAAGGACTCGTCTTCAAAGGGCAGCGACTCAACCGGGGTTTCACCCAGAAACCGGATGGTCTGCAGCAGCCCTCGCTGGCTGGAAGAAAGGCCAGACACGCGATCCGGCTGCGGACGGGCTGCGTCAACGGCGGTGATGCCCAGCCGATGCGCGTGCTGCTGGCCCCATTCGGCCGCCAGCAGGGCGATCGGACCGTTGCCGGTGCACAGATCAAGCAAATGGGCCGAAGACGGGGTTTCGGCAAAGCGCTCGTGCCAGAACGCGGCAACCTCACCGTCGTAGTTGCCGGTAAAGTCCTGCGGTAGCGAGGTCAGCGCGCCGCCGGCCCAGTATTGGGACCATTGCGAAAAACCGGCTGCCTGGAGATTTTCTTTCATCGAATACGGTGCCGTAGCGGAAGGTTCTGCCCGACGAATTCGATCGCTTGAGCCAGGCAAAGATCGCAGTTTTCAGCAGGCAAAAAAAACCTGGCCCGGAAATCCGGGCCAGGCAATCGTGCAACAGAAATTTCCAGGCCGCAAGCGGCTTAGAAGTTCTGGGTGTAGCGCAGGTAGGTGATCCGACCGTAGCCGTTGTACAGGTCGAAGTTGAACCCGCGACCCTCACCCGGATCGAGCACCGGATCCTTGTCGATCAGGTTGTCCACACCCAGGGTGATGCGACCGTTCCAGGGCGTGAAGTAGCTGGCCTGCAGGTCATGGGTCACCCAGGACGGCAGGCTATCCAGGTTCGGCGACTCGGCAGAATCCTGCGGACCGATGTAGTTGATGTTCCAGGCGAAGTTGAAATCACCCCAGGCGTGAGAGTTGGCCCACACGGCGCGCCACTCGGGCAGACCGGCTTCCCCGGCAACGTTGGAGCCGTTGTCGATTTCCTGCGTCATCAGATAAGACGCATTGATCTCCGAGGTAAGCATACCGAACTCGCCGAAGTCCCAGTTGCCCCGAACCGACGCATCAATCCCGTCGGTTTCGATCGTCCCCAGGCTGGCAAAACCGCGCTGCAGGAAGGTGATCTGGCCCTGCTCACCGAACTGGGCGCCGAGGCCCAGGTTTGCGTCCGGGCCGGACGAGCCGGCGGGGAAGCTAGACAGCCCCGGCGGGCAGTTGGTCGTCGTGCCTTCCAGGCAGTTGATGATCTGCTGTGCGCCGATGCCGGCCACCCGATCGGTGATTTCGATGCTCCAGTAGTCCAGAGTGGCCGTCAGCCAGTCGGTCGGCTCGAACACCGCACCGAAGCTGAACTGCTCGGACTGCTCGGCGCCCAGATCGGGGTTGGCGATCACGAAGCCGTTGACCTGAATTGCTTCGGTCGGATCATCGTTGCCGAAGTTCTCAGCCGTGGGCGCGTGGACCACGCTGTCGGCGGAGAAAGACGGCTGCAGCGACAGCAGGTCCAGCGGCGGCGCGCGGAAGCCTTCGCCGTAAGAGGCGCGGAAAGCGACCGTGTCCAGCGGATCCCAGCGCAGCGACACCTTGGGCGAGAAGTTGGTGCCGAAGTCGGAGTAGTCATCGTAGCGACCGGCCAGCGAGACTTCCAGGTCTTCCAGCACCGGGAACAGCAATTCGCCGTAGACCGCCCACTGATCGCGATCGCCAAAGGCGGAGTTGCCGGAGGAGCCGGTGATGTTGCCGTTGGCCTGCAGGTCGTCGAAGATGTCCTTGTAGTCCTCGTCGCGGTATTCGGCGCCGAAGGCGAAGCCGGCCGGGCCGTTGGCCATCTCGAACAGGTCACCGGTGATCAGGCCGCGGTACTCGCGCGAGACGAAGCGCGCGTCGCGGTTGATGGTGGCGGTGAACGACTGCAGAACGTCCTGCGGATTGCCGAACGGATCGTAGATGTTGTAGGCACCGCTGTCGAACTGCGGCTGGGCCAGCGCGGAAACCACATAGTTGCGGCCAAGCTCGTTGTACTGCGACTCGACCCGACGGGCGCCGAACTCGACATCATACTCACCGATTCGTCCGGTCAGGAAAACGTCCAGATCGTATACCGAGGCATCGGTGTTGGTATCGCGCGGGCCGTTGGCGGCAAAGCGGTGGGTCAACAGCAGGGTATCGTCGGCGTATTCCTGGTAGTCCTGCCAGTTCGGGTTCAGCCCGCCCTGGTCCGGCGGGGTCGCGGGATGGTTCGGCAGGCCCGAATCAAGCACGATAGCGCCGAAGCCGCCGACCAGCCAGGGCGAAGACGGCACCGGCGCGTAGCGGCCGAAGCTCTTGACCCGGGTCACGCCGGAGTTGAGGTGCAGGGACCAGTCCGGATTGATGTCGTAGCTGCCGCGAAGGAAGATCGACTGGTTTTCGATTTCGGCCTCGTCGGCGGCCTGCAGGGTGAAGTCGTAGAAGCACCGCTCGCCTGAAACGGCAAAACCCTCGCCCTGACAGCCCGGCACGTTGGCCGATCCAAACTCCGGATGATCGAGGAACCCGAAACCCGAGGTCAGGAAGTTGTTCGAGAA
>JAWLFD010000135.1:0-6418 GCA_041685745.1 Wenzhouxiangella sp. | reverse complement strand
GAATGGCAGCTGCGCGAAGAGCTGATGACCGCCGATCGCGACTTCATGAACTGTTCGCAGGACCTGATCACCGACCGTAACGGCAACATCATCGACCGCGAAGACCGCTCGATCCTGGCCGGCACGGATCTGGCGGGCTGCGGCAACCTGTACGCCAATACCGTCATCGACGCGATCTTCGGCGACCGCTACATCCCGGCCCCGGATGGGGTGACGGTGGGCATGATCCCGGGCTACCGGCCGCGCGCCAACGGCACGTACGCCGACGGTGGGCAGGCGTTCTACGAGGACGTGCTGAACTTCGATTTCTATTCGGAGAGCGCCATCAACCGCCAGGAGCGCATCAGCCTGTACGGCTCGTCCGACGTGTCGCTGGACCTGTTCGGCGGCACCCAGTGGAACACCGAGTGGCTCTACAACCGGCGTGAAACCGAGGCCCGCGGCTGGCGCCAGTTCTTCCCGCTGACCGGTGGGGCGACCGCGCTGATTCCGTCGTTCGTCTACCCGAACGACCCCGACTTTGCCACCCCGGTTGACTCGGGTATTGCCCAGCCGGTGATTCCGTATCCCTCCAACACCGACGTCACCGTGGACTACTTCTACGTGGCCACCGGCCTGGAGGGCGACCTGCCGTTCGGCGACAACTGGGCGTGGTCGCTTGATGCGTCCTACACCTACTCCGACGGCGACTACGTCAACAACGTCATCGTGGCCTCGCGCTCCGGCGACGTTCGCTTCGACGACAGCGCCCCGGTCGTGGACTACTTCAGCCCCGGCATTCTCAGCGGTGCCGACATGGACCAGCTGATTAATGCGGTCGGCGCCACGGCAAAGGGCAACACGGTGTATGACCAGTTCGTGGCCACCGCCGTTGCCACCGGCGAAGTGTTCGAACTGCCGGCCGGTCCCGTCGGCCTGGCACTCGGCGCCGAGTACCGCTGGTTCAGTATCGACGACCAGCCCGATGAACTGGCCCGGAATGGCGACCTTTGGGGTCAGTCCTCGGCCCTGGTGACCAAGGGCGACGACAGCGTGACCGAGCTCTTCGGCGAAGTCGAAGTGCCGCTGCTGGCCGGTATGCCGTTTGCCGAGTACATCACCCTGAACGCCTCGGCGCGTGCCTTCGACTACGAGTCCGCCGGTTCGGACTGGGTCTGGAAGCTCGGCCTGAACTGGCAGGTCAACCCCAGCCTGCGGCTGCGCGCCACCGAGGGCACTTCCTACCGCGCGCCCGCGCTGTATGAACTCTTCCTGGGTGACCAGACCGCCTTTGTCGGTCAGACCGCGATCGATCCCTGTATCGACTGGCAGAACAGCAGCAACGATTTCATCCGCACCAACTGCGCGGCCGACGGCATCCCGGGTGACTTCACCGGCGGTACGTCATCGGCCACGGTGGTGTCCGGCGGCGGTGACGGCGTACTGGAGTCCGAGACCTCGGATGCCAGAACGGCCGGCTTCATCTTCACCCCGACCTTCATGGACGTCAGCATTGCGGTTGATTACTTTGAAATCGAGGTCAACGACCAGGTCTCGCGCCTGGGCGGCGGAGCGATTCTCGGCGGCTGCTATGCCGCACCGAACTTCCCCAACGCCTTCTGCGACCTGTTCAACCGCTTCCCGGCCGATGCCGCGACCAACGCCCTGGCGATCGACACGGTGCGCGACTCGTTCATCAACGTCAACAGCCAGACGACCAAGGGTGTCGACGCTTCGGTGCGCTACGACCACGGTTTCGCCGCCGGTGACCTGCTGATCGAGGCCAACGGTACCTGGGTGTTCGAAGACATCGTCCAGCTGTTCGATCCGTCGCTGGCCTCGGGCTTCGACTCCGACGACCTGAACGCCACCATCGGCCGGCCGAAGTTCGTCGCCAACGGCCGCTTCGCCTTCGAGCGTGGTGACTTCACCTACACCTGGGGTCTGGACTACGTGCGTCGTACCTCCAACGCCGATCGGGTGTCCACGGAGTTCACCTACTTCGACTTCCCGAACGCGCAGCGTAACGCGGTCGCCGACGACCGTCTCTACCACAGCCTGTCGGTGTTCTACCAGCAGCCGAAGTGGAGCGTGCTGGTGGGCGTGCGCAACCTGCTCGACGAAGATCCGCCAACCGTGTCGACCGGTGCGGCCACTCGACGGGGCAACATCGCCCTGAATGCCACCCAGTACGACCTCCGGGGACGCACCGCGTTCGCGCGGTTGAACTTCCTGTTCTAAGCAACAAGGGCCAATCGGCCTGAACGACTGGGGCGGTGCTGCGGCACCGCCCCTTTTTTTGGTGCGCCAGGCATGGCGCGAAGCGTCATGACCTGGCGCTTTCAACCGTGGAGGGAAACTGAAGCGGGAAGTGGCGAGGGGGTGGAAGTCCCCTGGGGACCTGAGATGACCGGGAACCCCGACCGGAACGGCAAGGGTTTTCACCGCGAGGTGAAGTCTGAAGGAAGCCGAATGGGAAGCTCCGGCCCGAGGAACACGAACTGCATACGAGGCACAAGGCCCGGTAAGCGGCGAGGCGGCCAAATTCGCACAAACCGCATAGGTCATCCGGAACTGGGTGGTGTATATGCAGCGGGTAGGTGGAGCGAACGTCACGCGTCTTACCCTGGGAGATCTGTATGCCTGCCTTGGGGCTAGTGTCGCCGGGAGGTGATGCGATGGGCATGCAGAAGTCAGCAGAGGCCATAGTAGGCTGCCTTAGGGCGGCTGAAGGGCCGAATCTGCGATGAGTGAAGTGTCGGACTGTGTCTCTGGTGGGAATGGAACAGATGCCTCTATGGAGGGCTCTCGAAGTTGGCTAACGGGGCGGCACCCTGGAAGTTGTCGAAGTGTTCTGGGTTCGATCAGGCGAACAGCTAAGGACCGCCGCTCAACCCGGCAACGGGCTCGCAGAAACCGCCGTATACGGAACCGTACGTGCGGTGGTGTGGGAGGGCTGCCCCCGCGAGGGGGCACCCTACCCGATGTCCGCGCCTTGGCTTGTGCCGGGGATAGACCCAAAAAGAAGGCCCGCAACGGCGGGCCTTCTTCGTGGCTGGTTGATCCTTTGGAAGATCAGCTGCCGCCGTTCATCAGGCCGCAGTCGGTGCCGAGGAATCGCTCGATCAGGCTCAGCGTTTCGCGATGATGACGCGGGTACCAGGGCAGGCTGTGGGGCATGTCCTCGATGATGACCAGTTCCGAGCGCACCTTGTCGCGCACGCCGCTGTGGAAATTGCTGGCGTGCCAGGACGGCGTGCGCACATCCCGGTCACCGACGTAGAGCAGGATCGGGATATTGGCCTGTTCGGTGGCGCGCATCGGGTCCAGTCCGGTAACCGTGCGGCCCTGCAGGATGCGCTGCAGCCGGTTGTCGCTCCAGGTGTTGCCCAGACGCGCCAGGTCGGCGACCGGGGCGCCGGCCAGCGCGCACTGGTAGGGGCTGTCTTCGCGTACGCTGGCCGCCACGGCGGCAAAACCGCCGTAGGAATAGCCGAAGATGGCGATCCGGTCAGGGTCGGCGATGCCTTGCTCGACCAGCCAGGCCGCCCCATCGTCCTTGTCGTCCTGCATGGCCAGGCCCCACTGACGGTCGCCGGCCAGCCACAGTTCGCGGCCCAGGCCTGCAGAACCCCGGTACTGCGGCCGCAGCACGGCATAGCCCCGGGAGGTCAGGAACGGCACCCAGCCCGAGGCATCCCAGCCCATTGCGTCGCGTGCCCAGGGCCCGCCGTGCGGATGGATGATGGTCGGCAGCGGACCGTCTTCCTTGCTCCAGCCGGCCGGCAGGTCGAGAATGGCCGGAATCTTGAGCCCGTCGCGGGCCTCGTAGGTCACCCAGCGCTGCTCACCGATCTGCTCCGGGTCGATCCATGAGCGCTGGTTGCCCAGCGTCATCACCCGCTGGCGGTCGATCAGCAGGTGGTACGTAGCGGGGTGGCGGTGGCTGCCGGTGGTGAAAAGAATACGCGACATGTCGTCGTTGTAGGCATTGATCGACACATTCTGATCCTGGAACGCGTTTTCCAGCCCCTGCTGGATACCGGCCATCTGCGGGTCGGTGTAGACCGTCTCGAAACGACCGCCGGCGATGGTAAAGCCGAGAATCTGGTTGAAGTTGCTCGGCTGGTTGCCGAGGATGATGTTGCCGATGTTGAACTCGGGGTGGGCGACCAGCGGCTCGTCGTCGAATTCGCGCGTGGCCGGGTCGTACATCCAGGCCTCGACCCGGTCGGAGAACAGGTCGGTCAGCACGTAGAACTTGCCGCTGTCCTCATCCATCCCGGTGATGTTGACCGTGTAGCGTTCGCTCAAGGGCCGGCTCAGCGGCTCGTG
Organism: Wenzhouxiangella sp.; assembly: GCA_041685745.1. Taxonomy (GTDB): domain Bacteria; phylum Pseudomonadota; class Gammaproteobacteria; order Xanthomonadales; family Wenzhouxiangellaceae; genus Wenzhouxiangella. The sequence goes on along the minus strand of JAWLFD010000135.1, from coordinate 2,104 downwards.
AATCTCGAACTCGCCGCTGTCGGGGTCGCGGATGAGCACGTGCTGCTGGAACTCGTTCGAGCCGTCGGCCTCGATCTGGATCCGGGTCAGCAGCTCGCCGTTACGCGGGTTGAACAGGCCGGGCGTGGCGCGGCCGCTGGCGCTCAACAGCATCTCGGTCTCGTCGGTCCTGAGATCATAGAGGTAGAAATTCGACTGGAAGGTCAGGTTGTTCAGCTGGCTGATGATGACCTTGTCCGGGTCCAGCGGCAGGGCGTTGACCAGCGAGGCCGTGCCGGCAATTTCCAGGCAGCGCTGGGTGTCCTTGCTGATGCCGATCCGCCGGGTATTGTCGGCGAAGGCTTCCTTGAAGTCGCTGTGCTCGACATCGGTCAGGTACGGTTTGACCACAAAGGTGGCTTCGGCGCCGGTCGCGCGGCCCTCGCCGCAGCCGCCGAGACGGCCGGTCCATTCCTGGCGACCGAACACCAGCAGGCGATCGGCCTTGAGCGCGTTGGCGCCGATGAATTTCATCCGGTCGCCGGACGGCGTGATCACCGGTCCGCGCTCCAGGTCGTTCAGGTCCCAGGTCGCCAGCGCGGTGTCTTCGTTGTCCGATCCGGGCGCGGCGATCAGCGCGACCAGGTTCTTGCCGTCGGCGCTCATGGAGACCGACTGGATGTCGGGCACCTTGGCGAAACTCTCGATGGGGATGGGCTCGGCCTGGGCGGTGGCGGCCAAAAAAGCGGCGAAAGTGCCCGGCACAAGCAAGGAAAGCGTGGATCTGGTCACTGCTGATAACTCCGTCTGGTTGCAAGATAAGTGAATGGTACGCGGCAAGAGTATCCGAAAGCATCACGCAAAAAAAACGATTCCGGTCGATTGCAACCGGCCGCCGAACCGGCTAGCCTCCTGTTCTGTTGGTTTCACTCCTCCTACATAAGCGATTGTCATGACTTCCCGGCTTGCCTCCCTCAACGAATGGGTTGCCCAGGTGGCGGCCCACACCAAAGCGCGTCATATCCACTGGTGTGACGGTTCCGACGCCGAAAACCGGCGCCTGATCGATCTCATGCTCGAGACCGGCGACCTGGTGCGGCTCAACGAGAAAACCCATCCCGACTGCTACCTGCACCGCTCCGACCCCGACGATGTGGCCCGGGTCGAGCACCTGACCTATGTCTGCACGCAAAACCGCGCCGACGCCGGCCCGAACAACAACTGGATGCCGCCGGACGAGGCGCATGCGCTGATGAAAGACCTGTTCGCCGGCTGCATGGCGGATCGCACGCTGTATGTCGTGCCCTACTGCATGGGCCCGATCGACTCGCCGTTCTCGCGCTGCGGGGTGGAGATCACCGACAGCCCCTACGTCGTGGTCAACATGCGCCTGATGACCCGCATGGGCAGCGCGGCGCTTGAGCGCATCGAGCGCGACGGCAGCTTCGTCAGGGGGCTGCATTCGACCGGCGAGCTGGACCCCGACCGGCGCTACATCATGCATTTTCCCGAGGAGCTCAGCATCCAGAGCTTCGGCTCCGGCTACGGCGGCAACGCGCTGCTGGGCAAGAAGTGCCACGCGCTGCGCATCGCCAGTTACCAGGCGCGTACCGAGGGCTGGCTGGCCGAGCACATGCTCATCGTCGGGATCGAAAACCCGGCCGGCGAGGTCCGCTACGTGGCCGCGGCCTTCCCGTCGGCCTGCGGCAAGACCAACATGGCCATGCTGATTCCGCCCGAACCCTATCGCAAGGCCGGCTGGAAGGTCTGGACCCTGGGCGACGACATCGCCTGGCTGCATCCCGGCGATGACGGTCGCCTCTATGCCATCAACCCCGAAGCCGGCCTGTTCGGCGTCGCCCCGGGGACCAGCGAGGGCACCAACCCCAACGCGCTGGAAATGCTCGATGAGGGCGCGATATTCACCAATGTCGCCGTCACCGACGACAACCAGCCGTGGTGGGAGGGCCTTGACGACCGGGTGCCGGCGCGCGACTGGCGCGGCCGCGACTACGACCCCGAAAACGGCCCGGCCGCTCACCCCAACTCCCGTTTCACCGCCTCGATCAAGGCCTGCCCGAGCTATTCCGACCAGGCCGAGAATCCGGCCGGCGTGCCGATCGAC